>LJNA01000037.1 GCA_001304365.1 Syntrophobacter sp. DG_60
TCTTTCATCATCTTTAAATTGTCATTTTTTGTAGGAATCACTAAATTGACAATCTCTGTATGAATGCCTTCTTCTCTTAGAATTTTTAACGTCTCTAGCACTGGTGAAAGGCTTCCTTCGGTAACCTCCCTATAGAACTTTTCACTGAATGCCTTTAAATCAATGCAGGCAGCATCCAAATATTTACACAGCGCCCTTAAAGGTTTTGAATTTATGTAACCATTAGAGTGGCAAACATTTAATATATCTTCCTTATAAGCTAATCTTCCTATATCATACATATATTCATAAAAGATCATAGGCTCTACATAGGTAGAGGCAATAGATGAACAGTGAAACTCTTTTGCCATTTTAATTACCTCTTCTGGTGGCAATTCATAGTTAAAGGTCTCTTCAGGTCTTGCCTGGGAGATCTCCCAATTTTGGCAGAATTTGCAATCAAAATTACAACCTGCAGTAGCCAAAGAAAATACGCTACTACTTGGTAAGATATGGAAAAATGGCTTTTTCTCAATGGGGTCAATGTGGACTGCACACGGATTTCCATAGACAAGGCTATAATAGATACCCCCCCTATTTTCCCTTACCTCACAATATCCCCTTTTTCCCTCTTCTACTACGCAATGCCTTGGGCAGAGAGTACACATGATTTTCTTATTCTCTAATGGCTTAAAATATGGAGACTTTTTTATTTTTATAAGCCCCCTTTTAAAACCTTCCCCTTTTGCTAATGGAACTAAAGAAAGGAAAGTAGTAAAAGACGCTATAAAGCACCCACTTTTCTTTAAAAAATCCCTCCTTGAAAACTTCATTTTATATCCTCTTCACTAAACACACTGGCTGAAAAGCGAAATATCAATGCACCTTCCTTCCAGGCCGAAGGGAGAAGCCCTGCCTTTGTGCAGGTCAACTCCAAAAATTTGATACGGTCAAGTCGAAGTTCCGTAGCCACTTGGGGCAAAAGTAACCCTTGATACTCATTCTTTTTTATAATAAGGCCATCCCTGCCAATTTTTATTTCGTTGATATCATTTATAAGGATAGGTGGGTTCAATATAGAGATTTCAATATTTATCTCCTTTAATTCCTCTTTCCTTAAAGGGGGAAATCTTGGATCAGCAAAGGCTGCTTGAAGGGCAGTCCTCACAACCGTTTCATAAAGCGCAAAATAGGACTCGATAAAGCCTATACAACCCCTAAGATCACCATATTTTTTCAGTGTAACAAAGACCCCTTTTTTCATTTTTAAGGCAGGTGTTATCTTTATGGGTACTTCATTACTAGCGGGTAGGTGCCCATGATCAAAATAATAATCAATAGTAAACCTGGCCAATTTTAAAAGGGCCTCCTTTTCTTCTATATTTATTTTATAGTTATTCTCCTTATAGGTATTCCCCTTCTCAGCTAAGGCTATGGCCACATAACTGACGGAATTTTTATAATCACCTAATATCTCACCAGAAGTGGTATAATGCAAAAGATAACCCTTTACTTGTTTTGGTAAAAGTGAAAGCAATGTAGCAATGGGATAAAGGCCACAGATAGTTGCTTTTTTCTCCTTTGCATATTTCAATAGTTCTTTTACATCTCCCTTTAATATAAAATCTACAGCCCCCATATCAAGTTTTTTTATATTTTCTGGAATATCTTTTGTAAAAGGCATATAGCCATACATGGGGCCAAAGTGGGTGAAATCAGAACTGGCAATAAAAAGCGTATTTGAAATATCTTTACCTAATATCTTTTTTATGGAGTTAACTAGATTGATTAAGCCTTTTTCATCTATATGACCAACTAAAATGGGTACTAACTTAAATCTTTTTAAGACCATTTGCAAAAACGGAAGCTCAATCTCTATGGCATGTTCTCTAAGATGGGCCATGGTTTGTTCTTTAAAAAGTGGCTCATTAAGCAAGGCCTTACCAACTTCTTTATCTACAGGCACTAGACCTAGAGGTGTTTCATAATAATCTACATTAAATGTAGATGCCCCATAAAAATACGCATAATGAGAGGGGGCAAGGATCACAACCCGCTTATAATCGTGCCCCTTAATGGCCTTGAATGCATAGGCAGCAGTTTGCCCAGAATAGCGATATCCTGCATGAGGCACTATAAGCCCTGAAATTTTTTCTGGTAATTTTGGCAACCTTACATTATTTAAAAAATATTCTACTTGACTTCTTAACTCATCAGCGCTTCCTGGATACCAACTACCAGAAATGGCAGAATGACGCACTGTCCCCCATGCATTCTGGGAGAGACTGAAAATAAGAAAAATGAATATAAACTTCTTAAAATGCTGGATATAGGATATAGGATATAGGATATAGGATAATACATGTATCGTGCATCGTGAATCATGTATCATGCATCATGTTTATATCATTTCCCCTTTTTTGTAAATTACATTGACAAGAAAAAGGAAAAATTGTAAACATGGCCAGCCCCTTTAGTAGGAGGTCCAAATGAAACCAGAGAAATTGGCTTATTTTAAGCAGATTTTGACTAACCAGCTTAAAGACCTACTAAATGAGGCGCAAAAGACAGTTACTGGTCTAATTCAAGAGGGGAAGGAAAATGTACCAGATTTAAGTGACTTGGCAAGTTTAGAGACAGATCGCGCTTTTTTGTTGCGTATTAGAGATAGAGAAAGGAAGCTTATTTTAAAGATTCAAGAAGCACTGAAAAAGATAGAAAATGGAGCTTATGGCATCTGCGAAAGCTGTGGAAAGGAGATAGATGAAGAAAGATTAAAGGCAAGACCAGTTGCTTCTTGTTGCGCTGAATGCAAGAGAACATTAGAAGCTATGGAAAAACTAGGGGAACATTAAGGGCCTACCTAATTTCTCTGATATCTAGTTACAGCGGCTTCATGCTCAGCCAAGGTCTTAGAAAAATGGTGTTCACCATTATTTTTTGAGACAAAATAGAGAAATGGAGTTTTAGGGACATCAACCACTGCCGCCAATGCCTCTTCTCCTGGGTTACAGATGGGCGTTGGAGGAAGCCCTTTATATAAATAGGTATTATATGGAGAGGGATAAAATAAATCAGCCTTTGTTAAGTTGCCATTAAAATTTGGCAATGCATAAATCACTGTGGGGTCGCACTGAAGTGGCATATTTAACTTTAGTCTATTAAGGAATACAGAAGCGATTATTGGTTTCTCCTCTGAAAAAGCAGTTTCCTTTTCCACTATAGATGCTAAGGTAACTACATCAGAAAAAGATAACCCCATTTTCTCTGCTTTTGAAGAATATTTTTTATAAATCAATTTGAATTGCTCCACCATGGCTTTGATGATGTATTCCTCTTTTATGCCTCTAGGAAAAAAATATGTGGTAGGGAACAGATAACCTTCTAAACTAAGGACGTCCACATTAAGATTAAGACGCTTAATAAATTTTTGATCACATGCCAATTTTATAAACCTCTCTTTACATAACACCCCGGATTTTTCCAGCATGTCTGCAATTTGTCTAACAGTTGATCCCTCTGGTATAGTGATTTTATAAAGAATAATACCCTTTCCGGCAGCTAGACGCTCTAATAACTCATTAGGGGTCAATTTGGGGGTGATTAAATATTCACCTGTTTTTATGTGTTTGGCTATGCCTTTAAGCTCTCCCCACAAGTGAAAGAGCAATGGATGAGTAATAATATTTCTTTCCTCTAGGACATGAACTACATCTTTAAAGCACCAGCCTGTCTTAATAAAAACAACTTGCTCTTTTCCACCAATAGGTGAAGTCAAATAGTCCCAGAAAACTGCCATTGTGTTAAAGACTATTAAAAGTAGAAACATAGAAACAATTTCTATATGTTTTTTGGTGTACTTCATTCCCTTCCCCGTAAATAGCTCTCAAGGATAAAACTAGCCGCAATTTTATCCTTTATCTTTCTCCGTTTTCTCCGGCTCAAATCTGCTTTTTTTATCAATATGTCCTCGGCCTCTGTAGTAGTAAAGCTCTCATCCCAAGTAACAATAGGAATATCTAAGTCCGATCTTAGTTTATCAGCGAAAGTTAAAACCTTCTGAGCCATATTTCCTATCTCACCCTTTAAGGTAAGTGGTAGTCCAATCACAATCTTTCCCACATGGTACTTAATAGCCATTTCTCTAATCTTTGCAACTGCCTTCTCATCTGTTGCCCTAGAAATTACTGTTAAAGGCTGAACAGTATAGCCGATTTCATCGGTTATAGCTATACCAATCCTCTTTGTACCTACATCTAAGGCCAAAATCCTTTGCTTTTTATGCATAATCTGATATATTCTGATACCATATATAGAATTATATGGCAAATTTTTTGGGATTAGACATAGGCGGCACACACATCCGTGCTGGATTAGTGACAGATGAAGGAAAGATAATAGACTTTTATAAGATAAAGACCGAGGCAAATAGAGGTTCAGGGGGAGTTATAGATAGAATAGTTGGCATAATGGATATTATAAGATCGAAAAATCCCGATGCCCCAATTTCTGGTATAGGAATAGGCATTGCAGGGATATTAAAGCCCAAAAGGGGTATTGTCTGTTTTTCTCCAAATCTGCCTGGCTGGAAGAATGTAGAGCTTTATAAGATTTTAAAGGAAAGATTAAAAACACCTATATGGATAGAGAACGATGCAAATCTTATTGCCTTAGGGGAGAAGTGGTTAGGAGCAGGTAGAAATATAGATAATTTTATGTTACTTACTTTAGGCACTGGAGTAGGAGGTGGTCTAATCTATAAGGGGAAGCTGTTTACAGGCGAAACAAGTGCAGCAGAGATAGGGCATCTTAAGATAGAACCAGAGGGGCAGTTATGCCTTTGTGGAAGGAAAGGCTGCCTAGAGACATTTGCCTCTGCTACTTGGTTAATAAGGCGTGCAAGGAAAGAGCGGGATGCAGGTATGCCTTCTATCTTGGATAAATCAACTCTCAATGCCGAAAATATATTTTTGGCAGCAAAGGCTGGGGATATATTGGCTGAATACCTATTTAGGAAAGCTGGCTGGGCATTGGGTATAGCCATTGCCAATATATTAAATGTTTTAGGATTTAATACAGTAATCATTGGAGGGGGAGTGAGCAATGCCTGGGACGCCTTTATTGGTACTCTAAAATACACTTTGATGTCTGAACTTTTATCTATATTTTATGATGAGGTACAGGTTTTAAAAAGCATTTTAGGAGATATGGCAGGCATTTATGGTGCTTGTTATTTAGCAAAACAGAATCTATCAGAGGATTAAATTGAGTGAGATAGAAATAAAAAAGGGTAGGCTTAGGGATTGGGGAGAATCCATTTTAATAGCCCTTATCTTAGCCTTATTCATTAGGACATTTGTTGTCCAGGCCTTTAAGATCCCTTCTGGCTCCATGAAGCCTACCTTGCTTATCGGAGACCACCTCCTAGTGTGTAAATTTTATTATGGAACAAAGATACCTTTCATTAACAAATTCATAGTGAGATTCAATTCTCCAAAGCATGGAGACATCATTGTGTTTATCTATCCACTGGAAAATAAAGACTTTATTAAGAGGATCATTGGTCTACCAGGGGATGAGATAGAGATCATAAATAAAACGGTGTATGTCAATGGTAAACCCTACTCAGACTCACGCGTCTTTCATTCGGACTCTTATATCCAGCCAAAAATAAAAGGCCCTCGTGACAATTTTGGACCTGTTATACTCCCTCCTAATAAATACTTTGTGATGGGCGATAATCGTGATGAGAGTTATGACAGCCGCTTTTGGGGATTTGTAGATCAAGATAGTATTAAAGGAAAGGCCTTTATAATTTATTGGTCATGGGAAAGACCCTTTTTTCATATTAAGTGGTCAAGGATTGGTAAGATTATTCACTGAAGAAACGATCCAGGATGCAAGATACAGGATACATGATGCAAGACAAAGCATAATCCATCATACCAAGGCCGTAAGAAGGGGCATAAAACGTGCATTTTTAATTGGGGATCTACCCTTTATGTCTTATCGGGCATCTACAGAAGAGGCCATTATGGAATAAGAATTAAAAAGACTATTATAAGGATATCACTCAGCAAGTAGTAGGTGGAAAATCGCTTTGTTGACAAAATACCTCAGTATACCTTATAATAATTAAGGATAGTTGTTTTGATTATTGTCCTCTCAATAAAGCTCTTAATTATCATTTTTTTGCTAATGTTTTCTGCATTTTTTTCTGCCTCCGAAACAGCCTTCTTTTCTCTAAGTCGTTTTCAAGTCTTTAAATTAAAAGAAGAAAAAGAGGGAAAGAAACTTTTAACTCTCCTTTCTAAACCAAGTCAACTTCTTATTTCTATTTTAGTAGGAAATGAAAGTGTAAACGTTATTGCTGCAGCTTTATTTACATCTATTTTAGTTGCAATTTACGGAGAAAAAGGAAAGTGGTTAACTATCCTTTTAATGACTCCAATTTTACTTATATTTGGTGAAATAATCCCTAAAACTTTAGGATTTACTAAAGCAGAAAAATTTGTTTTGTTAGCTTCCCCACCCCTTAAAGCATTTATTAAATTTGTTTCCCCTTTTATTTGGTTTATTAGAAAAACAGTAGATATTTTGCTTTCTCCTCTGCCCTATTTTTCTAAAAAAGGTGTTATAAGTGAAAATTTTCTTTATTTAATAGAGCATGGTCACAAGGAGGGTAAAATTAAATCTATTGAAAAGGAATTTATCACTAACCTTATTAAATTTCGTGAATTAACTGTTTCTAAAGCAATGATTCCAAAAAAAGATATATTTGCTTTATCCTTAGATACCTCTATATCTGAATTAGAAAATCTTTTAAAATCTTATCGTTTTTCAAGAATTCCTATTTATAGGAAAAATTTAGATAACATTGTTGGGATTTTATATGTGAAGGATTTAATTGGTTTTTTAAATGGAAGAAAAAAGATTTCTAACTTAAAAAAAATAATACGTCCACCTTACTTTGTGCAAGTATTTAAAAAAGCAGAGGATTTATTTTGGCATATGCAGTACCAAAGAATACATATGGCAATTGTAATTGATGAATATAAAAAAGTAGTTGGTTTAATTACATTAGAGGATTTGCTTGAAGAATTATTTGGTGAAATTTATGATGAATATGATTAAATCCGAATTATACAATAATTCGGGAACGGCGTCGCTATTGCATAACCTGGGCTAAAACCATGTTTTGGTTAATTATAATTTTTTTAATATTACTTATTTTGGAGGGTTTTTTTTCAGGTTCAGAACTTGCTATTGTTTCAATTGACTTAAAGAGATTAAAATATGAAGCTGATAAGGGGAAAAGGGGAGCAAAACTTGCTCTTTATTTTTGGGAAAGGCCTGATCATTGTATGTCAATTATTTCTTTAGGAACCAATCTCTGTGTAATTTCTAATACTGCATTTGTTACAACATATCTTATAAATACCTTAGGAAAAAGTAGCGTAATACTTTCTATCTTTTTACTCCCCCCAATTCTTCTCATTTTTGGTGAAATTATTCCCAAAGACATTTGCAGGCGTTATAGCAATCAAATTTCCCCTTATCTGGCTTATGGATTAAGGTTTTTCTCAATAGTTTTTAGTCCAGTGGTTTTTCTTTTTTCAAACTTCACTAAACTTATTTGTAAAGGTTCTTTTAAAAAACCCTCTTTTTTTACTCGTGAAGAATTAAAATTTCTTATTAAAGATGATTCTGAGGGAATAAGATTGACTTCTAAAGAACGTAAATTAATTGAAAGGCTTTTTACTTTTACTGAAACTGATGTAGAAAGGGCTATGATTCCGCTTATAGAAGTAGTATCTATACCAGAGGATGCCAAAGTAGGTGCGGCTTTAGAAATCTTTTCCCGCTGCCACTATAGTCGTTTAGCTGTCTATAGGGAAAGGGTAGATAATATTATAGGAATTATTCATAGTTTTGATTTTATTGACATAAATGATTTAAATTTTAGTATAAAACCTTTTATGCACCCTGTCTTATTTGTGCCGGAAACTAAGCCAGTTCATATTCTTTTAAAAGAAATGCAACAAAAAAGACAGGCCTTAGCAGTAGTAGTAGATGAATATGGTGGGGCTGCAGGAATCGTGACGGTTGAGGATTTACTTGAAGAGGTTATGGGTGAGATTATAGATGAAGATGAAGAGAGACTAGTTTTCTTTAGAAAAATAGGAGATAGGAGGTTTTTAATCAAGGCACGCATGGAAATAGAACAAATCAATGAACAATTGCCTTTTGAATTACCCTTAGGGGAGTATGAGACCTTAAGTGGTTTCATTCTTAAATATTTGGGGCGCATTCCAAGAACAGGTGAAAAATTTAATTATGATGGTCTTACATTCATTATTAGAAAGGCCCAACCAACCTTTATAAAAGAAGTAGAGGTGATAATGGAAAATGATAAATAAGGAACGTTTAAAAGAAACATTTTTAGAATTAGTTGCCTTAGATAGCCCCTCACAATTAGAAGGACTGGCAGTAACTTACGTAAAACAGAGGCTTGAAACATTAGGTATAGCTTATGAAGAAGATCAGGCAAGAAAAAAGACAAAAGGAGATAGCGGAAATTTAATTGCTTGGGTGGATGGCCCATCAGATAAGGAACCCATTTTGCTTAATGCCCATTTAGACACCGTCCAAACGCCAGGTGAAAAGGTAAAAGTGAAATTTGAAGATGGAATCTTTAAAAGTGACGGAACCACTATTTTAGGGGCAGATGATAAGTCCGGTGTAGCTATCATACTAGAGATTCTAGAAGTTATCAAAGAGAAGGGGATAAGGCATCGTCCCATTCAGCCAGTGTTTACTGTTTGTGAAGAAATTGGTCTTTTAGGGGCAAAAAATTTAGACTATTCTTTAATTAAGACACCATGGGGGCTGATTTTAGACGGAGGTAGTCCCTCAGAAATCATCAATCGTGCCCCTATGGCAAACCGTTTTTTGATTGAAGTGGTAGGGAAAGAGGCCCATGCAGGTCTCCACCCAGAAGAAGGGGTAAATGCTATATTTCTCGCATCAAAGGCTATAGGGCAAATATCGTGGGGAAGAATCGATGAAGAGACTACATGCAATGTGGGCATAATAGAAGGAGGTAAGGCTACAAACATAGTCCCTGCAAAGACCATAATCAAAGGAGAAGTACGCAGTCACAGTCAAGAAAAATTGAAAAAACAAACAAATCTCATTATGGATACCTTTAAAAAGACTAGTCCTTTAGTTAACATTGATGTAATAGATGATTACCCATTAATGGTGATTGAGGAAGGCCACCCCTTAATAAAACTTATTAAAGAAGCGGGAGAAAAAGTAGGGGTAGAAATAGTGTTGAAAATCACTGGCGGTGGCAGTGATGCCAATATCTTCAATAGTAAAGGAATTGTAAGTGTGATTATGGGAACAGGGATGAAAAAGGTGCACACAAAAGAGGAATACATTGACTTAAATGATATGGTAAAATCAGCTAATCTTTTGCTAAATATAATAGCTTTATAACAGAGACAACATGAAGTTAGAACTCATTCTTTTGGGTCTTCTTAAGAAAGAGCCAAGACATGGTTATGAGCTGAAAAAGGTCATTGAGGAGGAGATTAAGCCCCTAACCAACATCACCCTTACTTCTATTTATTATACATTAGAAAAGTTACAAAAAGTTGGCTATTTAGGATATGACACCGAAAGGGAAGGAGGACGTCCTGAGCGCCGTGTCTACCATTTGACAAAGAAGGGAGAAAGAAGGCTTCAGGGGCTGCTTATCCGAAACTTTTTATTTTTGGAAAGGCCATTCTTTAATCTTGATTTGGTCTTGTATTTTTTAGACCAATTTCCATATAAAAGGCGAATTAATCAACTTATAGCCCGTAGGATCAAGCATCTAAAAGAGGTTATTGATTGGATTGAAAAGACAGAAGATAAAGTAGGAAAACACAAGCCTCTGCATAAAAGCATTATCTTTGAGCACCTAAAATGCCATTTAGAAGTTGAGCTAAAATTCACTCATGACCTAAAAGAGCTAATGGGGTTTAAAGATTAAGAGAAAAGTCTTCAGTAAACGCTGCTAATGTGGGATAGTGAGTAAGGTCATAGTGAATAGGGGTAATGGAGATCATTCCCCGGGAAAGTGCATAGACATCTGTATCCGTATTAACCTGTTTTAGAAAACCATTCCCTATTTGCCAGTAATATACACGCTGATGCGGGTCAGTACGTTTTTCAAACCGCTCATTTAAAGGTATAGTAGCCTGTTTAGTGAAGGCGATACCTTTTATCTTTGAGGCCGGAAGTGCAGGAATATTAACATTGAGGCACATACCTTTAGGTAAGACCCTCTTTTTTATCTCCCCTATTAACTTTTTAATAAATTTTGCAGCATAGCCAAAATCTGGGTCTTTATAGGTATTTAATGATACAGCAATGGCGGGTAAACCTAAGATGGCCGATTCAGTAGCTGCTGAAACGGTTCCGGAATAAAGTAAATTGATGCCTACGTTGGGACCCAGGTTGATACCAGAAATAACCATGTCTGGCGGTTCTGGCAGTATTTCATGGATGGCTATCTTCACAGCATCGGCAGGGGTACCAGCTACTGCATGGCCATAGAACCTGCCATCACGGTACACCTCTTTTACACGCAATGGGGAGCTAAGGGAAATGGCGTGCCCTACGGCACTTTGTTCACTCTCTGGGGCTACAATAAAGGTCTTATACAGGGGGCAAAATACCTTATATAGACTGAGGAGCCCAGGGGCATAAATACCATCATCATTGGTTAATAAGATTCTCATCGCGTCCTCCGTTTCGCTTTAAACAGAAAGGCATATAAAAAAAATAACAGAATCTAGAAAAAATGTGAAGGGTAAATAACCAAAAAAAAATTTATAAAAAAACCGTGACTCCAGTCAAGAAAGATTATTAGAGAGACAAAATGCTCCCTTTAAAGACTATTGACAGCATTATATAAATATGTTAAATTTTTTGTTGGCAACAGAGCTTAA
>LJNA01000127.1 GCA_001304365.1 Syntrophobacter sp. DG_60
GGCCTCTACATATGGGCAAAGCATTCCTAAGGAAAAATCTTTACAGATTGGAGGTAAATCTATAATAGCCGGCAAAAATATATATTTTATACCTTCTTGAATCAATTGACTGACCTTACCATGGGCTACCTTTACAGGATAGCAGGTCTCTGCAACCACTGCCTCCACACCCTGCTTTATAGTCTCCTTGGTAGTAAGGTCAGAAGTGGTTACCCTAAATCCTAGCTCTTTAAGTAGAATACTAAAGAAAGGCAATAAATCATGGAAAAAGAACACCATAGGAAGCCCTATTTCCATACCAGTCCCACAGTCAACCTGGGCATATCTTTTATGCAATTCATTCCGTTCCTCGACTAAATTAGGCAGTTCAACCTTCTTATAGTCACGGCGGTCGACCTCATATTTTTCACACCTTCCTCCATAAAACAGGGGTTTATCCCCTTCAATACTCACCTTTTTGATCTCACAGTGGTTAGGGCATACTTTGCACACAAAGGCGGAAATACCATATTTTACATGGGCTAGCTCAAACCCCTTAAATCTTGTCCTTTGCCAATTCCTTTCTCTCATGGCCAAAAGGGCAGCCCCTATGGCTCCTGTAACTTCACGATGCTCTGGTACTATAATGGGTTTACCCAAGAGCTGTTCAAAGGCAGCAACTACACCCTCATTGTCAGCAACCCCTCCCTGAAACAGGATGTGTTTACCTATTTTCTTATTTCCTACTACTTTATTTAGATAATTTTGGACAATGGCATAACAGAGCCCAGCTACTGAGTCTTCCTTAGAAGTACCTCTTTGTTGATAGTGCACTAAATCTGATTTCATAAATACAGTGCAACGTTCACCCAGAGGAGCCGGGCATTGAGCAGATAATGCCAAATTTCCAAAATCATCTACAATGGATATGCCCAGTTGCTCTGCCTGTTCCTCTAAAAAGGAACCTGTACCTGCAGCGCAGGCACTATTCATTTGAAAATCTATTACTATACCATTTTCTAAGCGGATAAACTTTGAATCCTGACCCCCTATTTCAAAGACAGTATCCACTTGGGTATAAATTTCTACTGCTGCTTCTGCCTGAGCAGTGATCTCATTTTTTATTATATCTGCACCAACAAAGTCACCTACCAAGAAACGACCAGAACCCGTGGTGCAAACCCCCAAAATCTCTAATTTATCTTTTAATTCTTCCCCGATTTCTCTTAAGCCTTGCTTTACTGCCTGTAGTGGCTTACCGGCTGTCATCAAATACTTCTTACACAAAAGCCTCTTTTTCTCATCCAGCACTACTAAATTTGTACTTATAGAACCCACATCAATGCCTAAATAGGCCTTAGTTTTTTTATCTACTGACAAAGATGGAAATACTTTCTTAAACAAGCTCCTTTTAAGTTCAAGCGGTGGCCATGATCTCCTTTCCTCCTTCTTTTCAATGGCTTCATATAGTTTATTCATTCCAGGAAAAAGGTAATTGTGGTTTTTCTTTCCTAGTGCCCACAAGGCTGCTCCAATAGCACCCATAGTGAGGAAGTATCTTGGGATGATTAATTCCCCTTCAGATAAATGCAGTATGTCACAAAAGGCACGGCGCATCCCAAAATTTGCTGCCACACCACCTTGAAATGCCACAGGCTTTAAGAAAGGCTTACCTTGACCTATGTTGCTCTTTAGGTTTCTAGCCAATGCATAACATAGACCAGCCACAATCTCTGGCAAAGGGGTTGCCTCTTGCTGCAGATGGATCATGTCAGACTTTGCAAAAACGGCACAACGGCCAGCAATCCTTGCAGGATAGCCGGCCTCTAATGCCAAGCGACTAAATTCCTCAATGCTTATGCCCAAACGGTAGGCTTGCTGTTCTAAGAAGGCCCCAGTTCCTGCAGCACATAGGGTATTCATAGCAAAATCCACAATGCGTGGGTAACCATCGGCAGTGGGAGTCAGAAAGATCAATTTTGAATCCTCTCCCCCTATCTCAATTACTGTCCTCACTTCTGGATGAAAACAGGCTATAGCCCTCCCATGGGCAATGATTTCATTTATAAAATCACCCCCTAAAATGGGTAAGAATGCCTTACCCCCAGAACCTGTAAGAGAGAGGGAGGTAATGTCTTTAAAAGAGAAATTTGTTCTTAATAGCTCTAAAATAGCAGCTACAGTAACCAGTGGCTGACCACTGATGCGGCGATAATCCTCAAAGAGGATATGTCTATCTCTATCTAGAATAACAGTGCATACAGTTGTAGAACCTACATCAATACCAAGATGGAGTTGATTTTCCATGTTTCCTTTCCTGGACTTTTTTGTAAAAGCCTCTTTTTTCATGCACTTGGTAGCTCACCGAGCTGTGGACAATGTCTTCTAATGTACAAGGCCTTCTACCCAGCATATCTAGAACTTTTTCCTTAATATCTATCAGAAACTCCTTTTCCATTTCCCCTTTAAAATCAGCAATTATCTTTGCCTTTGGACCCAAAGATTCCTGAATTTTTATTAATTCCTCTTTACTCAGGCAGTGGGCTATCTTTTCTGAAGGTGGGCGCACAACAGTATTTAAATGAATATAATCTGGATTAATTTCATCTAATACCTGTTTTAAGGCATGAATTTCAGATATTTTATCATTTATTCCCCTTACAAAAAGCACCTCTAACCAAAATTTTCCTAAAAAATTCCTTTTAAAATCTTTTAGCCCCTTTATAATCTTGTCTATATTGAGCCCGGGATGAGGGCGATTAAGCCTATGGAAAGTCTCTTGCCTTGCAGTGTCTAATGAAGGCAAAACCACATCTGCTTCTAAAATACGGCTAGCTATCTTCTCTTCCCATAGCAAAGAGCCATTGGTAAGCACTGCTACTGGTGCTATATCAAGCTTTTTGGCCTCACTGATAATCTCGCCTATATGGGTATTTAATGTAGGTTCGCCTGAACCACCAATAGTAATATAATCTACAGGTGGGTGTTCTTTTTCAAAAAATGCCTCTAATTCCTTTAAAATCTGTGAAGCATCTACATAAGCTCTTGGCTTTATGCTTAAATGTGTAGTCCTCCCCAATTCACAATATATGCAGTTAAAACTACAAGTTTTGAAAGGAATAGCATCTATACCTAGGGAAAATCCCAACCTTCTGGAAGGAACAGGACCAAATAAATAACTCATTTTTCCTCAATTATCTATCTTAGATTAACCAATGTCAATAGAAAAATCCATTTAGCAAAGCGAGAATTTTAAATTAAAGTTTCTCAAAGAATAACCTTCGCCAGCCACCCTTCTTTACACTATAATAGCTCCTGTGAGTAGGAAATTTGTAAAACTCACGTCTAATTTTGAGGGTAGTGGTCTTTTCAAATATTTCAAATCCATCTTCATTATAATGGGTAAGTGCAAAATCCGATGGCCATTTATAAGAAGAAATATCCTTAAGGACAGCCTGCATTTCTTTATAGATTACTCCATAAATAGAGCCCCAGTTAAATGGAATTCCGTTTTCTTCCAAAAATTTTGAAAGATTCTTTACATCTGGGCTGATTATAGCCACAATCTCTTCCCCTTGAGAGGCCTTTCTGCCCAATACCAAGGATTCCTGAATAAGTGGGCTTTGATTTAATACCTCCTCCACCTCTTCTGGGTAAACATTCTTTCCATCTGGTGTAACAATTATATATTTATCACGCCCAGTAATGTAAAAATTTCCTTCATTATCCATTTTCCCTATATCTCCAGTCTTAAACCATACTTCATTTCCAATACTGATAAATGATGAGCTATTGGCACTTTCATCTTTGTAATAGCCAGGGGTGAGCATGGGGCCAGAGACCACCAATTCACCTTCACCACCTAAGTTGGTGTACAGATTTTTTCTAGGATTATCAATTAACTTTATCTTTAAACCCTGTATTGGTGGGCCAATAGATGAAAATCTATTCTCATAATATTTACTGAAATAAAAACGCCATCTACTAAATGATAAGACTGTACCTACTGGGGAAAGTTCTGTCATACCCCATCCCTGCAACAAATGGATGCCTAAATGCGAATATTTTTGTGCAAGGCTAGGAGGAAGGGGGGCACCACCACTTACAAAAAGCTTTATGTTTCCACCCATATTTTTATGCAGGCCTCTAAAGATAATGCGGCCAATATTAATACCTGTAAGCTGCTTTACCTTCCTTGAAAGACTTATCCCTTTTAACCATAACTTTTCTTTACCTTGCTTTTTTGCCTCTGAAGCCATAGCTTCATAAAGTAATTGAAATAACTTAGGCACACCCAATAAATAGGTAGGCCTTCTTTCTTGCATAGTTTTTAATATGCGTTTCTTATTATTTTCTATAACAATTCTTGCCCCTTTATACATAGGTAAAAGTAGACCGGCAGTTAAAGGGAAGGTATGATGTAGAGGCAATATCAAAAACATGCTATCACTATTTTTAATCTTTATGCGATCACAGGAAGAAATTACATCACTTACAAAATTCTTATGGGTAAGCATCACACCCTTTGCTGCCCCGGTAGTGCCAGATGTAAATATAATAGAGGCCAAATCATCTTCATTTAATTGTATTGAATTATATTTTTCAATAAAGCCCTCTGCCTTCATTAGTGAGGCCAAACTGCTATCTTTAGCCTCCTGGGATTTGAGGTCATCTACAAAATAAATACCAAAATTCTTAAGTTTTAAGGGCTCTAATTTGTGAAATAGACTAGGTGAGACAAAGATGACTTTTGCATCAGAAAATTCAATCAGTTTACAAATCTCCTTGGGCTTTAACTCTTTATCTAAGGGGACAACCACCCATCCCCCACTTACAATGGCCAAAAAACATACTACCCATGCAGGGGAATTCTCTGCTAGAAGAATAATCTTTTCTCCTTTATTAATTCCCAATTTAATTAACCCCGCCCCTAGCTTTTCTAGCAATGCCTGTGTACTTTGATAGCTAAATTGTTCATACCCCTTTCCATTCCACATCTCTAAAAAGATGGCCTTTGGATATTTCTTTACACTTTTTCTAAATAGTTCCTTAATGGTATAAGTCATTTCTCAATGTTTAGGATAGTTTGGGATAAGATGTCAAGATATTAAAAAATTTTTCCAAAAAAAGTCCTTCATTTTTCTGCACAATAGGGCATGTCTTTGAATATAAAAAAGGACGCGAATAATCCTCAGCGAGCGTGGCGTGGGCTATAAGTTTATTAAGCCCAAATAGATTGCTGACCAATAAACGCTTACAGTAATATAATACCGTAACCCTTTCTCAACCAATCGTCACTAAATCTCCACCATCGGTTACCTTAACGGCACTTGTATCGTTACTCTTCATTATCTATGATTATGGCCATGGAGAAAATGCTGGTTATCCTTATAGAAGAATATTCAACATGGCCAAAAAAAGTTGGAACTTTTGATTCCTGGCTTTATGTTGTGGGAC
>LJNA01000038.1 GCA_001304365.1 Syntrophobacter sp. DG_60
TCTAAGGCCCTGGCAACAGTCAAGAGCCTTTTTACAGTAGGATTTTTGGCAGCCAAGGCAGAAAGGCGTGGCTCATTGGCAATAGCCTCTTCTAGAGAGATATTGGGTATCGCAGGAACTAGTTTTGCAATTTTATCAACCTGTTGATAGGGCATATCTAAAGCGCGCCCTACGTCTCTGATAACAGCACGTGCCTGCATCTTCCCAAAGGTAATAATCTGCGCTACATGGTCTCTTCCTCCATATTTTCGGGAGACATATTTTAACACCTGGTCTCTACCTTCCATGCATAAATCCACATCTATATCAGGCATGCCCCTTCTTTCTGGATTTAAAAATCTCTCAAACAGCAGACCATAGGAAATTGGGTCTATTTCTGTAATATCCAGGGCATAGGCCACAAGGCTCCCTGCTGCAGAACCCCTGCCTGGTCCCACTGGAATTCCATTTTTTTTGGCATAGGTAGCAAAATCAGAGACAATAAGGAAATAGCTAGCAAAACCCATTTGATTAATAACCTCTAATTCTTTCTCTAGACGTTCAAAGTAAAAGGCATGATCTGTCTCTTTTAGGCCATGAAGAATAAACTTTCTTTTTAAACCAGATTTTGCCTTTTTTACTAAAAAATCAGAAAGATTTTCTCCTTCCGGCATAGGGAATTTAGGGAAGCGGTATTCACCAAGCTGCAGTTCTAACTGGCACCTTTCAGCAATGGCCATAGTATTACGGGTGGCCTGTGGGTAGTTTGAAAAGGCATTTATCATTTCCTCTTTGGATTTAAAATAGAACTGATCTGTGGAAAAATGGAGGCGATTTTTGTCATTGATGTTTTTTCCTGTCTGGATGCAAAGTAATATATCATGGGCCTCTGCATCCTCTGACCTTAAGTAATGGCAATCGTTTGTTGCTACAATGGGTAGGCAAAGCTCGTCAGATATTTTAATTAGACCCTCATTGGCCTTGATTTGCTCTTCTAAACCATTGTCTTGAAGCTCAAGATAAAAATTCCCTTTGCCCAAAATATCCTCATAATCCTTTGCTGCCCTTTTTGCCTCTTCATAATTGCTTTTTAATATAAATAAAGGCACTTCCCCATGCAAACAGGCACTTAGCCCAATTAGTCCCTCATGGTATTCATTTAAAAGCTCCTTATCTATGCGGGGTTTATAATAAAAACCCTCTAGGTGGGAGATGCTCACCAATTTTAAGAGATTATGATAGCCTTTCTCATTTTCTGCTAAAAGCACTAAGTGGTAAAGATTCTCCTTTCCCGCCTTCTTTCTATACCCATGTGGGGCAAGATATACTTCACAACCAATGATAGGTTTTATTCCAAAATCTTTGGCCATTTCATAAAATTCTATAACTCCAAAAAGATTTCCATGGTCTGTCATGGCCACTGCTGGCATATGATATTCTTTTACCTTAGCCATTAATTCTGGCAAACGGATGGCCCCATCTAGAAGGCTGTATTGGGTATGAATATGGAGGTGAACAAAATCCATATCTTTTTAATCTGAATTAATACCGTTGATTTAACAACTTGTCAATTGGGAGAGATGGCTTAAAATAATTTAAAATACAAAAGAACAAAAACTCGTACTATAAGCCGCGGATTTACACAGAATGACGCAGATCATCAGGATTTTAAATATTAAAATATTTTCTGCGGGTATCGGCGGAAATCTGTGGCAAATTTTATTACTTCCTTTACAATGAAAAATTGCAATGCAAAATTCAAAGTTAAACAAATGGTAGTGAATTTTCGCCTAACAAAAAAATTTTAAATTTGAACTGTAATTTTGCATTTTGATATTTGAATTTTTTATGGATATTTTACCTAGCATTAAAACCCAACTTAAGCATAGTTGGTTCCCATTTTTTGGCCGCTTTGGCACACTGACCCCTGTGCAGATAGCCACCATACCACACCTTTTGGCAGGAAAAAACACAATTGTCTCCTCTCCCTCAGCCAGTGGAAAGACCGAGGCTATTATGGCACCACTGATAGAAAAGGTAATAGGGGAAAAAGAGTTAAGTTTACTTTATATAGCCCCTACTCGTGCTTTGGTAAATGACCTTTTCTATCGATTAAAGGAGATACTAATGGCCTGTGGTTTAAAAAGTACAGCCCGTACGGGGGATAGGCCCAATATACCTATTGTCTTACCCAATATATTGTTTACTACCCCAGAATCTTTTGACTCTCTTCTTTGTCGCTATCCAAAGATATGGTCAAACCTAAAGGTCGTAGTCTTGGACGAGATCCATCTAATTGATAACACCTACCGTGGTGATCAGATAAGGGTATTGATCAAACGCTTAACTGCTGAATATGTAAAAAACCTGATATTTGCTGCACTTTCTGCTACCCTGGCCAGGCCTAAGGCAGTGGCTGAACGC
Source organism: Syntrophobacter sp. DG_60 (assembly GCA_001304365.1). The sequence goes on from LJNA01000038.1 coordinate 2,404, forward strand.
TATTTTAGCCCACAGGCAGTGATAAAGGTTGGGATGCCCAGAAAGGTCAATCTATATCTAATGAATAATTGGAAGGAAATCATTCAATTTTTAAGAAAAAAGAGATGGCATAAGGTAATTACATTTTGTAATACCCGTAAGGACGTAGAAAGGCTTTATCTTGAAATATCAAAAATTTGGCCCAAAGAGCGAGTCCTCTTACATCATGGTAGCCTTTCAAAGGGTGTGCGTGAGGAGACCGAAAAGATGCTAAGGGAGTGGTCATGGGGTATATGCATCTCAACCATGACATTAGAGGTAGGGATTGATATTGGTGATTTTGATGCAGCAATCCTCTATCATCCACCCACTACTCCCTCTTCTTTCCAGCAGAGAATAGGCAGGGCATGTAGAGAAGATGAGGACTTTGAGGTTATTGGCTACTACGGGAATGACGCAGAAAAAGAGTGTTTTGAGTTTTATACAGAACTGTCAAATCAGGGTTTGGTAGAGGAGATAGAGTATAGTCCAGATCCTTCAGTAGCTGTGCAACAGATATTTTCTTTGCTTTATGCCCACCCAGGCGGTGTAGACGAAAAAAGGATGATGGATATCCTAAGCCCTGTCTGTTTAAAAGAAACAGCAAAAGAGATTATAGCCCACCTTTTAGAGAAAGAATGGCTTACCATTAGACATAGTGGCATCTTTGCTACAGAAAAACTAATGAATTTAGGAGAACGTGGGCTTATTCACTCTAACATCCCTAATCAGGGTCATTTCCAAGTAATAGAATTAAATACCGGAAAGCCAATGGGTGAGATATTTACTGAGGCGACTGAAGGAAATGTATTTGTCCTTGCTGGCCGTTGCTGGCAGATAGTAAATGTAAAGAAGAGAAGGCTGTATGTGAAATTAATCTCTACCTACCCTAAGAAGATCTATTTTAAGAAAAGGCCCTGTAGGGGGGCATTTACTCCTTATTTACCAGAGCACCTAAGAAAAACAGCGCCAAAATAACTAAGATTTTGCAAAAAAATTATGGGCTTGATATATTTCCTGGCTTTATTACTGCTATGTAGAGGTCTTTGTCTTTTACAGTTACATAGAGATAGTGAAAGAAACCTCCCTCTTTTTTGGGGGCATGGAGTGGTGCACCTGCACCCCCACTAATTATTTGAGTAACACCATCTATCACGGTCTTGCTATAAAGGTGCTCATGAGCACAAAAAACCATAAGTTTTTCTTTATATTTTTTAAAAAGAGATGCAAGCCTATTCCTGCTTTCTGGGTATCTGTCAAGACAACTGCCAATATGATAACCCACTGGATATAAAGGTTCGTGTACAAAGATAAAAATAAAGTCAGAGCTTCTTACCTTCTTTAGTTCCTTCTCCAGCCATTTAAACTGAATAGGGTCTATCCTTCCTTCTATTTCTTTGCCTTGTCTTTCTTCATAGCAGCATAATAATGATAAAGGAGCAGTTTTGGTATTCAAAAGAATAGTAAAATTCTTTCCTAATCATTTCCTTATAAAGAGATCTCCAGTTCTTTCCTATTTCATGATTTCCTACTACTAAATAAAAAGGAACTTTGCTTGTTTTCATTACCTCTAGAAAGTTTTGCCATCCCTCTCTGCTTGGATAATCGACCCAGTCCCCAATATGGATGACAAAATCTGGACGAAGAAGACTTATTTCTTTCATTATTTCAGCAAATATTGGGGCTGGCCTTTTTCCATCTCTGCTATCTCCCAGAATCACAAAACTGAATCCATATAATTGCGGGATAAAAGCAAGTAATAATAGAAGAGAAAGGGTGCTTCGTTTTATCCAGAGATAAAATGTGATTTGCTTTTTCATTGGCTTCTTGTTTGCCATTTATATCAAGTCTTATTCCCCAATTCAATTCCGCTATTATTATTCCTTTAATCCCTTAAACATGCGGGCAGCACTTTGGAGGAAGCCACAAAATCTTATTTGGAAATACCCTTTTGAAAAACTTTTTATTTAAGTTATAATTATAACATGCGTATACCAATACTGGCCTTATTTAGAAAATCGCCCTTTGAAGACCTTAAAATCCATGCCAATAAGGTAAGAGAATGTACATGGATGTTTAAAAAGGCCATAGAGTGTTACATAGATAAGGCATGTGAGGAGTATGAATCTTTGGCTAAAGAGGTATCAAGATTGGAGCATGAAGCAGATGCCATTAAAAGAGACATAAGGGGGCACTTACCTAAGGGTATTATGATGCCCGTGGATAAGTTTGAACTTTTTGCGTACTTAAAGGAACAAGATAAGGTGCTTGATGCCGTTCAGGACACACTGGACTGGCTGACTTTTAGGTTAACAGATACCCCCAAGGAGGTAGAAGAAGATCTTTTAGCTCTAGTGGACAAGAGTATAGAGGCTATAGAGCTTTTGGGCCCTATGTTGGATGCGGCAACTGCCTATTTTAGATATTATAATAAGAAAGATAGAGAGACGGTGAAGGAATTAATCAGGGAGATACGCCAGAAAGAACACGATGCAGACCAGATTGAGAAAAAAGCCAAAAAAACCATGTTTAATTTGAACATTGAGCACATTTCTATCTGCCACTTTAATCATGTCCTGGACAAAATCGGTGAGATTGCAGACCATGTCGAGAATGCAGGAGACATGATGCGAGCCATGATAGCTAAATAAAGAGCCTCTTGCACAAAAAAAGTCCTAATTTTCAAAAAACTAAAAGATTTAGGCTACAATTTTTACCTGAAGAGTTTGCCTGCCTCCATTATCCTGGATAATGTTTCTACTTTTTTTAGCGGTAAGGGTGGGTAATGATCTTCTGACCCCCTATAGGAATGGAGATTATCACAATTTTTTGGGTTAAATATGCAGTGGATTTTTTTGAAAGAGTATGATAGTTAAACTGTCAAGCGTCAATCTGTGGAAGGGATAAATGGAGCATGGGACATTCTTTCTCATTGGTGGTTTGATATTGGGTTTTTCCATGGCCTGGAATCTGGGGGCAAACGATGTGGCCAATGCTATGGCATCGGCTGTGGGCGCTAAGGCCATTACTGTTAAACAGGCGGTTTTTATTGCTGGCATACTAAATATTGTTGGTGCAGTTTTTATTGGCGGCCATGTGACAGAGACCATAAGAAAAGGGATTGTCTCCATTGATGAGCTGGCAGCAAATCCACATTTGGTAATGATTGGCTGTTTTTCTGCCCTTCTTGCTGCTAACCTTTGGGTATTTCTGGCTACAATGGCAGGGATGCCGGTTTCTAGCACTCATTCTATTGTAGGGGCCATGCTGGGATTTGGTCTTATAGCAGGCGGGCCTTCTGTGGTATACTGGGGAAAGGTGTTGGGAATAGTAGCTAGCTGGTTAATTTGTCCTGTTTTTAGTGGAATTTTGGGGTTCATTATGTTTGTTACCATTAGAAAGTCTATACTTGAGCAAGAGGATATTAAAAAGAGGACCAAGAGTCTAGGGCCTATATTTGTTGGGTTTGCTGTATTCATTATGTCTATGTCTTTTTTTTTAAAGACCCCACTTGGTAGAGAGCTAAAATTAACTAATTTTTCTTGTGTTATCCTTTCCATTCTGCTTTCTTTAATTTCTATAATTGCTGTTTTAGCACTGATAAAACATTGGTTTAGAAGGCGCACTACTATGGAAGCAGAAGGAGCCTTCAGAAGGTTTCAAGTATTTACCTCTTGTTATGTGTCTTTAAGTCAAGGGGCAAATGACGTAGCCAATGCTGTAGGGCCATTAGCGGCTATCTATTTTATTGTCACTACAGGTAAGCTACAAACACACATCCCTGTTCCTACTATTTTCCTTGCCTTTGGTGGGATAGGTATTGCTATGGGGGTGCTTACTTTCGGATATAAGGTGATCCGTACAGTGGGCTTTAAGATTACTCGATTGACCAATACCAGAGGTTTTTCTATAGATACAGGGACAGCAACTACAGTGCTTATGGCATCTAAATTAGGGCTTCCTGTTTCCACTTCTCATGCAGCAGTAGGGGCAGTGATTGGGGTAGGATTGGCCAGGGGGTTTGAGGCTGTTGATTTAAAGATTGTTTCAAAGATTATCCTCTATTGGCTTATTACACTTCCTGTGGTGGCACTTATCTGTATAGGAATATTTAAATTATTGACATTTATCTTTTTATAGGAGGGAAAAAAATGAGGGTCCCCATCATATCTAGCTTTATAGGTGCTCCTTTTGAAAAGCTTGTCATCTTTTGTGAGGAGATACTAGAGGGCATGAAGGCACTTAAGGAGGCGGTTATAGCCTATGCAAATGAAGACTATGAGCACTTTGATATATGGGCTAAAAGGGTATGCGGCATTGAGCAACTGGCAGATGAAATGAAGCGAGAAATAAGAAATAGCTTGCCTAGAGATGTGTTTATGCCGGTAGATAAATTCCAGTTTTTCACTTTAGTAAGGGAGTTAGATCAAATTTTAGATAGGGCTGAAGATGTGGTAATTTGGTTATCCTTTAAGAGAGGGGTAGTCATCAAAGAAGTAAAAGAAGACCTATTAGGATTGCTTGATGCATCAATTGAGTCTGTAGAGACTTTGTTTAATGCAGTTAAGATGACCACAGAGACATTTGGTTTTATAAAGAAAAAGAGAGAGGATATTAAGCAAACTATTAGGGAAGTAAGGCACAGAGAGTGGGAATCTGATCAAATTGCCCAGTGCATGGTAAGAAAACTTTTTGAATTAAAAGATGTTGATTTTGTTACTATTCATCATATTTTAACTGTTGGTCGTTACATAGGAAACATCGCAGACCATGCTGAGAATGCTGCTGACATCATTAGGGCAATGATTGCTAGATAAGCCAAAATCGCTGAGCATCTCTCAAACTCAAATTATTGCATAATTTGGGTTTGTCTAAAATAAGTATTTTTTAACAAACTTTTAACAGAACAGTCATCATTTTGTCATAAATTGTTATCATGATCTTTTTTATATAAATTTAAAGGAGGAAGTGAAAAAGTAAAGAACCCCGTGCGGAAGCACGGGGTTCTTTACTACAGAAATGTGACAAGATTGTTATATAATTGCTACTCTAATGTCATATATCCGCCATAATTTTGTCATTAGATTATGCCTATAAAAGGCCAAAATTCAAAAAAGGGAAGCATGATGAGGAAGTCAAAGTTACGGTTCATGTTTATGTTGGTGTTCATGTTAATGGCCACGTCTTTAAGGGCAGAAATCACCTTACCAAAGGGGCTTGAGGGGACAAGCATTGGGGCACTCTGGTACCTAGATTTTAAGGCTGGACAGGATAGGCAGGCAGATCATTATAGTGGATGGAGTATCGGTAGAGGTTATATAAATATAAAGAAGGAGATTACCTCTTGGCTTTCTGCCCGTGTCACTCCTGATGTGACCAGAGACATCCATGGTGATGTAAAGGTAAGGTTAAAATACCTTTATGGACGCCTTTATTTTCGTGATCTTTCTATCTTTACCAATAATTTTATTGAAATTGGCCAGATTCATTTCCCCTGGCTTGATTTTGAAGAACATGTAAATCCCTATCGGTGTCAAGGTACTATGTTCCAGGAAAGAAATCACATGTTTAATTCGGCAGACCAGGGGATTGCCTGGTTTAGTTATTTTGGCGGGCAAATGAGTGAGGAATATAAGGAAAAAGTGCATAAATATTATGCAGGCCGATATGGTAGCTTCTGCTTAGGGGTTTTTAACGGTGGTGGTTATCACCAAGGGGAAAAGAATACCAACAAGGCATTAGAGGCCCGGATCACCCTAAGGCCATTACCTGACCTTTTACCAGGGCTTCAGTTTACCTACTTTGGCATATTAGCAAAAGGAAACCTTTCTAAAGAAGGAGAAACTTATAAAGATGGAAAGTATGCTTATTTTCCAGGCACCAGTATAATAGCAGCAGGGGACCCACCAGATTGGTATGTAAATACATTTTTTATAAGCTATGAGGCCCCTTCTTATACCTTCACATTTGAATTTGCCAGGGATAAAGGCGCTCAAGATGGATTTTATAAAGAAGATGGGGAATATTATCGTGATGAGAGGGATAAAAGGGGCATTTCCCTTTGGGGGATGTTGAGGGTCCCTTGGCACAAAAGGCTTAGGGCCTGGGCAAGATACGATATCTGGGATCCTGATTTAAGTATTACAGATAATATAGAAAGAAGGTTGATAAGCTCACTGAGCTATGATGTATATAAAGGGGTTTGGGGATGTATATTTTTAATCACCTTTGAAAGGCTTTGGCATGATAACCCAAATTATCGTGATGAGCATTTCTTTCAAACTGTATTGCAGATAAAATTCTAAAATAAAAATTTTTTTTCTTGATAAATTAACCTAATTAGTATAAATAAAGTAAAAATGTTTTTTCTAAAAACAAAGAAAATACTAATCATTATTCTTATAATATTGCTCTGGATATGTAAAAGTTCAGCCCAAATATTTTTTCCAAAAGAGGCAGCAGTACCTAGCACTCATGGTTCTCATAATATTACTGTTTCAAACGAGATTCCTTCCTTAAAAATCTTACCAGAGACGCCCTTTATGTATGAAGAGATACCTATAGTTATAAATGACCAGGTCCTTTTTTATTTAAGACGTTTTACAGAAAGTGGAAAATCCTATTTCGCAAAAACCTTGAATAAGTCGTATAGATATAAAAAACTTATGCAAGGAATATTGATACAATTTGGTCTACCAAAAGATTTATTTTATCTGGCATTCATTGAAAGCAATTTTAATAACCATGCTTATTCTCGCGCCCATGCCTGTGGGCCTTGGCAGCTAATTGCACAAACAGCTACTCAATATGGCCTTCGTATAGACCATTGGATAGATGAACGTAAAGACCCAGTGCTTTCTACCCAAGCAGCTGCCAAATATTTATGTGACCTCTATCAACAATTTGGCTGTTGGTATCTGACGGCTGCAGCCTATAATGCAGGAAATGGCACCATAAAAAGATTCATTAAAAAACATAATACTAGTGATTGGTGGATACTCTCTAAAAGGGCAAAAAGGCTAAAAAAAGAAGCAAAAAACTATGTCCCTAAGTGGCTAGCTACCATTATGATTTCCAAAAACCCAGAAAAATATGGTTTCTTTTCAGCAAAGAACACACCTTTAAAATATGATACTATAAGAACAAATACTCTATTAGATTTAGAAACCATTGCTTATTTATGTAAAACCAGTCTAAATAATATAAAAAAACTTAATCCAGCTTTAAAACGCACCTACACTCCTCCATATCCTTATTTTTTACGTATTCCTGAAGGTAAAAAAGAATTTCTTTTAACTGCATTGGACAAAAAACCCAAGTTAAATGTTGACCGCTTTTACTGTTATAAAGTAAGGCCTGGGGATACACTCTGGGAGATTGCAAAACACTATCGCAGTAGCATTCCATTTATCGCCAAGTTAAATAACTTATCACCACCTTACTTATTAAGGCCAGGGCAAAAGCTCCTTATACCTCAATCACCAAGAAAAAAAGCAAATGTTAGGGTGATTTCTTCTAAAAGAATTGTTTACACAGTAAGGCCGGGTGATAGTTTTTGGAAGATTTCCCGCCGCTTTGGCATTCCTATAAGCAAGATTAAAAACCAGAATCCTTCTAAGAGAATGCTTAGGCCTGGTGATCAATTAATCCTTGCCTTTGATTAACTTGTTTGTTAATCTAAGTCGTGCTTCCTAAAAAGGTCATTAAGTCACTGCAAAAAATTGTTGGAAAAGATTATATTTCGCTAAAAAAAGAAGACCTTTTGTGTTATGCCTATGATGCCACACAGATTACTTCATTGCCAGACGCTGTGGTATTCCCCCATTCTTCAGAAGAAATTTCTAAGGTCATGCAGCTTGCCAATGAGTATTTATTTCCTGTAGTCCCCAGGGGGGCAGGCTCTGGGATGTCAGGTGGGGCTGTGCCTATAAGGGGTGGTATAGTTTTGGCTATGTCTCATCTTAATCGTATTTTAGAGATTAATGAAAATGACATGTGGGTATGGGTAGAACCAGGTGTAGTTACAGAGGATTTGAAAAAGGCAGTAGAAGAAAAGGGGCTATTCTATCCACCTGATCCTGCAAGTCAGGCTTTTTCTACCATCGGTGGAAATGTAGCAGAGTGTGCT
>LJNA01000039.1 GCA_001304365.1 Syntrophobacter sp. DG_60
GAGGCCAGCGCATTAATGGAGTTAGTAGAAAGGTATAGTCTCTTTAATTTTATAAATTCTAATTACACTTATTGCAGTTATAAAAATATCAAAAATAAGGCCATTTCTTTTAAATATATTGCCTTTTCTGTTAATGATGTGGATATTAAATTAGCAAAAGAGGTCTTTTCACAAATTCCCCTCTCCTGGGTACCTGCATATAACCTTACAGAAAGAAGAGAGACTTTTATCCCCATCGACTGGTTTTATGCCATAAATGAGTATAATGGTTCTGCGGCAGGAAACACCTTAGAAGAGGCTATTATTCAAGGCCTCTGTGAGGTAATAGAGCGTCATGTCTGTGCCATAATAAGTGATAAAAAAATACCTACTTCTTCAATAGATATCCAATCTATAAAAAATCCTGTAGCCTTAGAGCTCATCAAAAAATACATAAAAAATGGGATAAATTTATTTATAAAAGATTTTTCACTGGATATGGGCATTTCTACTATAGGGGCATTGGCCTATGACCCAAAGTCTTTCCCTTATAGAAGCGAGATAGTGTTTACAGCAGGTACACACACCAGTCCAGAGAAGGCATTGATCAGGGCACTTACTGAGGCAGCCCAGTTGGCAGGTGATTTTGATACCGATGGGAAGTATATTCCAAGTGGCCTTCCTAAACCTGCTAATCTAAATGAAGTTTCCTATATAACCCACCATAAAAATACTATCAATATCTCAGAACTGCCCAATGTCTCCCATCTTAACATAAAAAAGGAGATAGAGAATTGTGTTGAGGTCTTATCAAAAAAGGGACTGGAAGTAATAGTTGTTAACATTACTCATCCACTGATTGGAATCCCTGCGGTTTATGTTATTATCCCTGGTACTTCTTTTAGACAAAGGGCAAAGGCAGCTAGTGTTCCCTTCTTTTCTGCAAAATTGGCATCCCAGCTTAAAGATATGGATAAGGCCGTTAGTATTTTAAAAAGAATAAATGCCATTTGTAAAAAATATTATGCCTATTTTCATTTAGGAATGTGTTATCTGAGAAAGGAAGAACATAGGCAGGCATTAACCCACTTTAAAAAGGCTTTAGATTTAAACCCTGAAAAAGAAGATATTCCCATTATTTACCTTTATATAGGGCTATGTTACAAAAATTTAAATAGCTATAAAAGGGCCATTGTCCCACTCAAAAAGGCAATAGCCCATGACCCCCAGATTAAGGAAGTTTATAATCTCCTGGGTTTTTGCTATTTTAAACTAAAGAAATACCAAAAATCCATAGAGAATTTTAGCAAGGTAGTAGCATTAGATCCCAGTTCTGCTATTGACTATGCCAATATTGCCTCCAATTTAAAGGAGATGGGGCGTATAAAGGAGGCCATAAGATTTTACAGGTTGGCCCTAGAGTTAGAACCCAACATTGATTTTGCTAAGGAGAATCTTAAAAAATTGGTTAAATCGTGAAGCCTGAAGCCATAAATGCTCCCTTCTTATATTGAGACTTACAAATCAGGGGAATTGACAAAGAAGATAAAGGTGGCTTATGACCTCCTCAAATCATGTCGCATTTGTCCATGGAACTGTGATGTCAATAGGCTAGAGGGAGAATTAGGCATTTGCAAAACAGGTAATCTTCCAATAATAGCAGATTATATGCCACATTTTGGCGAGGAGGCAACTCTTGTAGGGGAAAATGGCTCAGGGGCAATCTTTATTTCCTACTGTAACCTAAAGTGTGTATTTTGCCAGACCTACGAGATTAGCCACTTAGGAGAAGGTACTTCTGTTTCTTTGGAAAGGCTTGCAGAAATTATGATCTTCTTACAAAACCAAGGGTGCCATAACATTAACTTTATTAGCCCTTCTCATGTAGTACCACAAATTCTAGCTGCTTTGTCTTTAGCTATAGAAAGAGGGCTCAACATCCCCCTAGTTTACAATACAGGGGGATATGATTCTATTGAAATTTTAAGGTTATTAGAGGGTGTTTTTGACATCTATATGCCAGATTTTAAGTACTGGGATGAAAAGGTAGCTCAAAGATTTTCTAAAGTAAGACATTATCCTAAGGTAGCCAAGGTTGCCATTAAAGAGATGCACCGTCAAGTGGGGGATTTAATATTAGATGAAAGGGGCATTGCCAAAAGGGGCCTTATAGTGCGCCATTTAATCTTACCAGAGGGATTAGCAGGAACTAGGAATGTTCTAAGATTTTTGGCAAGAGAGATCTCCCCCAACACCTATGTGAATATAATGGGGCACTATAGGCCATGTGGCCAAGCAGAAAAATGCCCCCTTTTAAATAGAAAGATTAAAAGGGAAGAATATGAAGAAGCAATCCGTATAGCAAAAGAGGAAGGCATTAACAGGCTCGATCAGACCCATGCTCACCTTTATCCCATGATTTTTAACCAAGATTAATTGTGACCGTTCACCACAGAGAGCGCCAAGACCGCTGAGATGAAACAAAATCCAAACGAGATAACGCAGACAATTATTGGGTTACTGATTGACTTTAATGTCAAGATAGTCAAGAACCGCATCCGTAGGCTATTATAGCTTTTAATATTAAGAGTTCTCTGTGTCCTCTGCGTGCTTTGCGGTGAACGCTTACGATTAATTTGACATTTATAGACATCTATTATATATATGTATTTCAAAAGAGGGGGGAATGAGGGACTATTTAACACCAATATTGGCTATAGTATTAATAGCAATTACAGTTGCACCAGCCACTGCCGATGTAGTATTAGACAGTAATTATAACCCCTCTATGCTTCAGATTGAGCAAGCTAACTGGATGAGGAGTTTTTTCATTGATGAGTTTAACGACGATATTTTAAGAAGCGGTGACCATACTGACCATTTTGACTGGTTGGGTAACGTAAATTTGCTTACAGAAGATACGGGATTAGGAAGTCTAACTATTTCTCCTTGGATTAGTTTGGTTCGTGGGCCAGCACTTGCCTATGAAACGCGCCCAGGTCATCTTGCTTTAGAAAAATATAGAGATAGTGATATTTATTATACTACTTTGGGGCTAAATTATCGTTTTAATCAGTTGGCTCTCAATCTGAAGTTTTCCCATCAGTGGGGAGAGCATAAATTGCACTATCCAGGCATAGGGACCCTTGCCGCTAATGCCAGCTATAACTTAAATATAGCAAAAGTAGGTCTTGAAACAGCTTGGCTTAGCAGAGATTTCAGAACCTCATATTGGTATAGTCCATTCGTGGTATTCGGGAGAATGTCCATCAGGGACATGGGCATTAAACCTGAAACTTGCTATGACACAGATGGCACTAATTATCTTCAGAACTTCTATTTCCTTAAGGGATTTGCAGAGACTATCCAACCCACTCCTGTTGGTGATGTAAAATTAAAGGCCGGTTTTGGTTATATTTATCATGTTCATAATAATGAAAGTGGAGATCTCGGTTGGGAACTAGATGCAGGGGGTACCTTGAAGATTACACCAAATCTTAGATATAATGCAATATTTGGCTATTTTATGGCCAGCGATTATTACGATAACATTTTTGAGAATGCGAAAAGGCATGATAAAGATGCTATTATGTTCTTAAATAGAATCATGATTAACTTCTAAATTTCCTCTTCTGCCTTTAATTCCATCTCTTTTTTTACCCAGAAGGGAAAATTTTTTAATTTTTTGTAACCGTTCATTTTTTCTATTTACCGCAGAGAGCGCAGAGCACAAAACAAAGCATTTTTAAAATTCTTATCTTCTCTGCGTCCTCTGTGCACTCTGCGGTGAACGATTACAATTTTTTAACAAAAATGATTTGACAAATTTTTTATTTTGTGGTAATTGAATTTTTTCAAATAAGGGGAGAAAGGAGGTGATGCGGTGCCATTGTCTTAAGACGGAGTTAGAGGGGTTATTTTATTTAGAACTGTGAATAGGAGGAGGGAAAAGAGATGAGAAAGATTTGCTTTTCATTTTTAGCTTTATTTTTGGCAATTGGTCTTTTGGCAGGTTTCTCTTATGCCCAAGAAGAAGAAAAGGCGGTTATTGACACTATATCTGAAAGGATAGAGCTCCACGGTGAGTTAAAAACCGGCTTTTGGGTGGACAGTGTTGGTCGCAGAGGAGCTCCGGGCAGAACGGAAGATACTGAAATTCAGCTTACCAATGCAGCGCTGGCTATAGAGGCCATGGTCACTGACTGGATGGATGTCACTGTTGTTCCTATGTTTGAGGTTGATGAATTCTTTATAGATGAGGGTCATGTTACTATAGGGCCTACAGATACTATACCTGTTTATTTCACTGGTGGTTTAATGTACATGCCCTTTGGAAAGAGACAGGAATATACCCACTTTCCAGATGACCCCCTAGTAAACCTGCCAGCTACCCTGCTTTTTGGTGAAATCTGGGATCCCGGTGCTATTGCAGGAATTACCAAGGAAATTCCCTTTGGCGCTTTCACTCACAAGTTCACTTTAGAGACCTTTGTACTTTATCCAGACGTTACTGATAGCAGTGGAAAACGTCAGGTTGACAATTTTGGCTTCAATGCCTCTGTTAATATCTCTAATGAAGAGTGTGAATTTGAGCTAGGTGGCTCTTATATCAATAATGTGCTCAACTCCAGGGGTATAAAAGACTACTTTGCTGACCGTCTTGTGCACGGATTATCCTATAGGGGCTATGAGTATAGGCGCCTCAAAGGTCCTGCATGGGATGGAGAGGTAAGGACTGAAAGGGATGTGGATGGAGTAGCTGCCTATATGAAGGCTGAATATAGATCCTTTTATCTTACAGCAGAGTATATGGGAGTAACTGAAGATATTAAGGACTTTTATCATCACGGAAGTGCAATACCTCTCTATGATACAGAAGGTAAGGCCCTTCATCCGCATGTATGGGGAGTTGAGGTAGGTGCTGAATGCCCAGTTTACCCAGTTGAGGCCATGTTTAGATATGAAGGCTCTATTGAGGCCCAGCCCATTTATGGAATACCCAGAAATCGGTATGCAGTTGGTCTAAATGCCAATATCTTCAAGTACGCTACCTGGTCTTTGGCATATGCCTATAATGACTATGACCCTGATTATGATGTGGGATATGGAGATGACAGAACTAATAGGCACCTATTCTTCTCTCAGTTGGCAATAGAGTTCTAGGACAATGTTGGAAAAAAGCCAGGGGAGGCAATCTCCCCTGGCTTTTTTTGTTTTTTTTTATACCGATTCTCAAATCAACTTTCTTTTAGAAAATTATTTTGCTTAACAAATTTTATACTCAAGTGTATTGAACAAAGGCGTATCCCTCTTTATTTTCACCGGCGGTCTGTTCTATCATCCATCTTGAAAAAGAGAAGAATATACACACTTCCCAGATGACCCATTTGTAAACTTACCAATTACCCTCTACTTTGGTGAGCTTCAAGACCCAGGTCTTATCTTAGGATTTAGTCAAGAATTAATGCCAGGCCATAGCTTTACCGTAGAAGGCTATGTATATAAGCCTTGGGTCTATAAGGACGGGCCTTATCATGCTATAGAAAGGACGCATCATGCTGATAGTTTTGGTTTTGATGCACATTTTAATGTTGAGATGGAGGATTATACCTTTGAGATTGGTGGCTCTTGGACTTCTAATATAGCTGCGTCTAGGGGGTATGAAGGATGCCATTGAAAATTTCGGACTAGAAGGAATTTATATTGACAGCAAAATTGATGCTATAGCTGCTTATATGAGCGGCACGTGTAGAAACTTCTATTTTACAACAGAGTATATGCAACCAGTTGAGCCTCTCAGACACGCCTATATCAATGGCATAGGCCTTCCGGATGTAGACGGACACTTTGCCCATCCACATCTTTGGACAGTTGAGGTAAGTGCTGGTATTGAAGGATATTTAGCCTTACCAATGCCTGTTGAACTTATGTTTAGATACGCTGGTTCTACAGAAGCCCAGCCCATTTATGAGATACCAAGGAACAGGTGGGCAGTGGGTCTAAATACCGATATCTATGATTACGCTACCTTGTCTTTGGCATATGCCTATAGCGACTATGACCCTGATTATGATGTGGGATATGGAGATAACAGTACTAACAGGCACCTATTCTTTACTCAGATAGCAGTAAAGTTTTAAATTAAGACTTTAGTTTAAATTATCCAAGGGAGGCTATGCCTCCCTTAATTTTTTTATCTCTTCTCTTTTTTTTAAAAGAGAGGTGAGGTATGAAAATTAAAAGAAAGCTAACGTTAGTGCTGTTTTTATTGTTCATTGTGACCTCTGCACACAGTTCAGCCCTAAGAAAGCCGGAAAAAAGACCGATTAATGCAAAAGTTGATGCTGTTTGGGAAAAGATGCTTGAGATGTTTCCAAGAAATAAAGATAAAAATAAAAAAAATTGATAAATATAAATACTTAATAATAGCTGAAAGGAAAATTTCACGTCAGAAGAAATTTAGTAGGAATATTAAAACAAAACTTATTCCAAAATTTGAGCAGACAGTAGTAAGTTTTGGTTTAGGAACATTTGTTGGTTCAGCAGGCGTTGGACATACAGGGAAAATAGTTGAAGATTTTTTGGATGAAGTAAAAAAGGCTTGTGAAGAAGGAACAAAACTCGATTAACGAAGAGATTGATACATGATACAAGATATGAAGGATCTCTCGAAGCCCCTATTTATGAAACACCTAGAAAAAGCCAACTAGTTGATTGATTCAATTCTCCCATTTTCCCTTTCTCCCACTTTCTTTTGTAGGACAAACACCGACAATGTAATGAGCCAAAGTCCTACAAAAAAATCAGACAAATACTGATAAACTTCTAATGTTTCCTGTTGTATATAAGAAGTCTCTAAAAATTTCTTTTGACATTTGTTTTTTAAATTAAGTTATATAAGATTAGCTAATGGAGGGGGGGTGCTATGAAGAAAGAGAAATTAAAGAGTAAGGTGTGGTTAGTATTCTTGATTTTGCCATTAATAATTTTTATCTTCGCCTGTGCAGAGATTTATGAAAAGACCATAGCCGTTCCCGCTGTTCCTGGAGCTACATATGTAGGAAATGAAACCTGCCTTGGCTGTCATGAGGATGCACATCCTGATTTAATGGCTGCTTATAAGCATTCTATCCATGCTGCTATAGCCGATTTTGAGACCTTTGGTATAAAAAAGGGTTGTGAGTCCTGTCATGGACCTGGGAGCGTCCATTCAGAGGAAGGAGACCCTGCCAGCATAATAAATCTTAAGAAATTAGACGCGGATCAAGCATCAGCCATATGCCTTAGGTGTCATACCACTGGTGGCCCTATGAAGTGGAGGGGTGGAGAACACGCCCTGCATGGAGTCACCTGCATTGATTGCCACCGCATGCACCAGGCTAGGAAGGTTGCTGATGAAGAGACCAAGGCCCCAACATCTGCCTGGGAAAGGCATACCATAAGGCCCCATGCCCTGGCAAAGGCTGAACCAGAACTTTGTTATGAATGTCACAGAGAAATACAAACACGCCTAAATTACACATCCCATCATCCTATCAGAGAGGGTAAGATGGTTTGCACAGATTGTCATGAAGCTCATGGTGGGCCTAGAAATCTAAAGACAGATGAGAGGACTATAAACGATGTCTGTTTTGTGTGTCATCCACAATACCAAGGGCCATTTGCCTATGAACATGAAGCAGTAGTAGAAGGTTGTGAGATATGCCATGAGCCTCATGGTACAGTAGTAAACAATCTGTTAAAGAAGGCTGAGCCATTTGTGTGTCTTCAGTGCCATCATATCCACACAGATGTAAAAATCCGAGAAGTAGCAGGTAGTAGGTGTATGTACTGTCATCCCGATATACACGGATCAAATGTTAGGCCATATTTAGGATTAAAATAAGGAGGGGGGGAATATGAGTTTGAGAAGATACAAGGTTAGGGGTGTAATATTCCTATTTTGCCTGATTTTTCTGTTCCCATGTTTGGCATTTGCAGAGGAAGCGGTTGGGCCTGTAGAGGTGGATGAATTAGAGGTAGAAACAGGGGGTATCATACCGGCTTATACCGATTATCAAGGTAAGATAGGAGAGTATATGGTCTTTGATAGAGGTGTCAGGCCATATTGGGGATTTAAGGGATTGGGAAAGATACACGACGCTTACCTGCGTTTAGAGGGATTTTATGAAGATGAAAAAGATCAGGTATATGCAGTGGACCTAGATGTTAGGCGTGCTATAAAAGGGGAATTTGATTATAGAAGATTTAGACACTGGACAGAGCATGACCCATTAACTATAAGACAAACAACTCCTCCATTTACCTATTTTGGAATGTCTGATGAAGACCCTGGAACTCACTATACACTGACTCGTGCACTTACAAAGTCATGGATGAGTCTCACTTGCCCTAGATTTCCCAACATTAACCTACATTTTAACTACAGAGAAGAAGGCAGGTACGGAGAAAGACAAGCTCTATCATACCTGTTACTAAACAGGGAAATCTTAGCAGATGGCAGACCTATGGAACAGGTTACTAGGGACTATAAGGCGGGTGCTACTTTTAGGAAGGGCATCCTGACCATAGATGACACCTTCTGGTATAGGATGTTTAAAGATGAGGGAAGTGAGAATGTATTTGTGGATGGGGGCATACCATTTACTCAAGTACCAAGATTTGAGAGATACCAAAATACACTCTCCGCTAGGGTGGATTTACCGTTATATACTAGTTTTTATACAAATTATGCCTGGTACTATGTTGATGCTAAAGGATATCCTAAAGAAGGAGACCCCTGGTATTTAGCAAGGAGTGAGGAACCGAGAATAAATTACCACAGTCTCCAGACAAGGCTTAGCAGTAGTCCTCTAAAGAATCTTACTGTAAGTGGATACTATCGTTATCAAAATCTGGATAATGAACATATACATAAGTGGTATGACTCCGACCTCCCCTCTGCCATGACTAGGGAGAACCATACCTGGGCTGTTGATGCAGCCTATCGCCTGCTTAGGTCTACCTCCTTAAGATATGGCTGGGAATATGAGACCATTGGCCGTGAGGATAGCGGGTTGGAACAGGTGCATTATACAGAGACTCGAAGAAAGACACACCGTCTTTCTTTAAATAGTAAGTTTTATGTACCCTTTGTTGAGCGTAAAAGTAGACTTCGCATAGAGTGGAAGCATGATGATACGCAAAATCCATTTATGAACCTAACATACTGGAGGACAGGTAGGGAAATGTCTCAAGAACTAATAGGGATGGGCCTCTCGGAAGAATTAGCCACATATCCACCACAGCTTACTTGTATGCCAACAGATAATGACCTTGTAAGGTGGAGATTCAATATGCCACTTTCTCCAAGCTTTGAACTGTCACTTGATGGTGAATGGGGCTTTAGGAACTTCAGGTCAGAAAGGGATTCTCAAGAGTCTCAATGGAAAGAAAGATATGCACAGCCTACAATTACTTTAACCTATACCCCTGCATCTAACTTAAGCACCTACATTTCCTATGGTGCCCTTTGGAAACGGACACATACCTCGTTTGTACCTGGGGTATCTGTTCCTTATTCTGGAACCGATGCGGAATACAAAGATGAAGTACACAGTTGGACCACTGGGCTCAATTACCAAGCAATGCCTGAGCTTAATTTCTCAGGCTATTTTACCTACAATAGGCAGGACGCAAAGTTTAGTAGTTTATTAGAACCGCTAGCCGACTTTGGTGAATTCTCTCAGCACAATATCCATACATGGGAACTTTCCTTCGCCTGCGATTATAAGATTTCAAAGGCCTTATTTGCCAATGCGCAATTTATTTGTAACCAATTCAACAACGATGTCGTTTATCTCTATGATATGAATGGAACTGGCTACATGGGCCTTATAGGCATGAGTTGGAGGCCACTTTAGAGGAATAAGAGAGATAAAAAAACTTTGTTTTAATAAAAGGAGGGAAGAGAAATGGATGTTAGTAGAAGGGACTTTTTAAAGGTTTCCGGGGCAACCAGTATCGGGCTGCTTTTAGGTACTTTTGGCTTTGACCTAAGGCCCATTAGGGCTTATGCTCAGACTACCCCTCCAGTGTGGGAAAAGGAGACAATCAGCGTGTGCTGTTATTGCGCGGTGGGATGCGGTTTAATCGTAGGTAGTAAAAACGAGGAACCTTTTATCACTTATGTACAGGGTAATCCCGATGCTCCTATAAATCAAGGCTCACTATGCAGTAAGGGTCAAGCACTGGCACAACTTCGCACGGTTGATGGGAAGCTTAATGAAAGGCGTTTGCTGAAGCCTATGGTGCGGCGACCTTGCTCGGATAAATGGGAATATATCAGTTGGGACCAGGCCTTAGATGAGATTGCTCACCGTATCAAAGAAACAAGGGATGGCACAAACCCTCAAACTGGGCAGCCTAATACCATTACAGAGGAACAGATTGATGGCGAGATGACCCCGGTTAATCGATGCCTGGGCATTGCCAACTTTGGTGGTGCTGCCCACGATAATGAAGAATGCTATATACTGGTAAAGCTTATGAGGGCACTGGGCCTGGTTTACATCGAGCACCAGGCG
>LJNA01000001.1 GCA_001304365.1 Syntrophobacter sp. DG_60
TAGTTGGACTATGAATGGATTGCTTTAACGGTTTCTTGTGTTTCTTGTGTTAATTGTGTTTATTGGGTTAAAACCATGTAAATTTAAGTATCCATATAAAGCCCTAGAAACCGAATAAACTGTGTAAAACTCAAAATGTTAGTTATGATTGATAACTATGATTCGTTCACTTACAATTTAGTCCAGTACTTTCAGATTTTAGGGATAGGAGTATCAGTCTATCGAAATGATGAGATCGCACCTTCACAAATAGAAAATTTAAAACCAAAATATCTGGTAATCTCCCCTGGCCCTTGTACACCAAAGGAAGCAGGGATTTCTGTAAAGGTCATTCAAGAGCTTGCAGGAAAGATGCCTATCCTGGGGGTATGCCTTGGTCATCAATCCGTTGGAGCAGCCTTTGGGGGAAAGGTTGTAGGTTCAAAGAAGATTATGCATGGAAAGACATCCATGATCTATCATGATAATAAAACAATTTATAAGGGAATAGAAAATCCATTTATAGCTACTCGTTATCATTCATTGATTATAGAAAGGGAGAGCCTCCCCGATTGTTTAGAGATTAGTGCATGGACAGAGGAAGGAGAAATTATGGGCATAAGGCATAAAGAATATTCCATAGAGGGGGTTCAATTTCATCCAGAATCCATTCTGACAAAGCTGGGGTTAGAGATATTAGAGAATTTTTTAAAATTGGGAAATGATTAAAGAAGCAATCTTAAAGTTAGTACAAAGGAAAGATTTAACTGAGCAGGAGATGGTTGATACTATGAAATTTATTATGGAGGGGAGGGCAAGCTTAGCACAGATTGCTGCCTTTTTGACAGCCTTGAGAATGAAGGGGGAGACTATTTCCGAGATTACAGGGGCAGCAAAGGTAATGAGGCAAAAGGCTATAAAGATTAGTATAAAGACCAAAGGCCCAATTGTAGATACATGTGGCACGGGTGGTGATGGAAAGCATACATTTAATGTCTCTACTGCGGTTGCATTTGTAGTGGCAGGGGCTGGCTTAAATGTGGCCAAGCACGGAAATCGCTCTGTCTCTAGTAAGTGTGGGAGTGCCGATGTATTAGAGGCATTGGGCATAAACTTAGATATCTCTCCAGAAAGTGTTGCAGAGTGTATTGAAAAAATAGGCATTGGTTTTTTATTTGCACAAAAATTACATCCAGCCATGAAATATGCTGCCCCTGCAAGGTCTGAGATAGGCCTTAGGACAATCTTTAATATATTGGGCCCTTTAACAAATCCTGCCCCAGTAACAGCTCAGCTTCTAGGTGTTTATGATAGGGCCTTGATAAACCCTCTGGCATATGTGCTAAAGAATTTAGGGAGTGAAGGTGCATTGGTGGTCCATGGGGAAGGTGGGTATGATGAGATTACTACTACAGGAAAGAGCTATATAAGTGAGCTTAAAGAAGGTAAGGTTATAGATTATGAAATAGACCCTAGGGAGTTTGGTTTAAAGATTGCTTCATCACAAGAGATTAAAGGGGGAGATATAAAGGAAAATGTTGATATTTTGATGAAAATTTTGAGGGGAGAAGGGTAAGGCATTAGAGAAATTAAAAAGATTAATAGAATGGACAAATCGTTAAGTCCATTATAAAGATACCTTGCCTTATTTTTTAAATTCAGTTAAAAAGAGACTCTTATGCCCATGGCCATTTTTGATATAGATGGTGTAGTTGCTGATACAGGTAAGGCCATAATAGAAATTATTCAAAGAGATCTAGGAAAATCTTGGGTAACTTTAAAAGATATTACACAATATGAGATAAATAAGCTTTCCTGGCTTAGTGAAGAAGAGGTAAAATACCTAATTATACGTTTTAATCAACCCGAATTTTATCTATCTTTGTCTCCATCAGATGGTGCCCAGAAGGCCATCGAAACCCTAAAAGATGCCCATTGGAAAGTTATATTTCTTACAGCTAGACCACAATTTCTATACAACGTCACACATTATTGGCTTAAATCTCATAATTTTCCATTTGATGATCTAATTGTTTGCCCACCCTTAGAAAAACCGAGCTATTGTGGGAACTTTTCTCAATCTGTGCTAATAGAAGATAGACCAGACATTATAGACGAAATTGCAAGAAACTACCCTCATACCAGGCTATTCGTGTTTAATCAGCCTTGGAATCAAAATGTAAAGGCAGGGATACGCATCAATAATTTTGAACAGCTCTTAAATATAGTTCTTTAATGGATATATTTTGACAATTGGTAGGAAAAATCCGTGAATGGCTCAGGCCCTGTGCTCTCCTTAAAAAATGTCCTTTTCATATAATTTAATGCACCAGAGTAAAACTCAAAGTCCTTTGCTAACTCAAAGAAAAGGTATGAGCCAGGCATATAGCCGAATCTGTCAAAGTTGAAGACAGAAAAATAGGCCCTTTTTCCCTCATCTAAGTAAAATTTTAGAAAGGATTGTCTCTCTATATATTCCCTAAATATACCTGTCATAAAAAGCGTATAATCACCAATATGTTTTTTTATCTCTCTTTCCCTGTAGAATGGGCTACTGGCTTCCAGTAACATCTCTACCACAGTTGTAAGCCTTTCACCTTGTACATTCCTAATCCTATATAAATTATCTGTTCTGGCAAATTCACTAAGTAAAATGGCCATATAATTAGTAATCTTAGGCTCTTTAATTTTTAAATCATAGAAACTACGCCTAACAGTCCGGTAAAAAAATCTGTAAAGTTTAGAGGATCTCATCTAAAAATGTAATCGTTCACCGCAGAGTGCGCAGAGGACGCAGAGAAAAATAAGAATTTTAAAAATGCTTTGCTTTTGTGCTCTGCGATCTCTGCGTTCTCTGCGGTAAATAGAAAAATGATGAACGGTTATCTCAAAAGAGCCTCCTCACTCGAGCTAAACGTTAAATCGTTAAATGGTCAAATAGTTTGAAAATAGCAATGTTTGTATTATATCATCCTCTTTTAAACTATCAACAGGCAGACACATTAAAACCTGGCCAGCCTCTTTAATGACCAAAGCGACATAGACTTCCTCTTTATTTTAAAAAAAATTGGTAGATTTCTTCACAATTGTCAAGCCCCTCTAATTTTTCCTTGACATTTTGAATGAATCATAATATAAGATACGTGGGCTAGGTAATTTATGTTAATCTAGCAAAAAAAAGGAGGAGGTGTGTAATGGGTGAGTTAGTAATAGAGAGACCTGCGCCTCATGGAGGCAGACTTGAAGAAAGGGTTATGAGGGATCCTGCTTTGGGAAAAAAGTTGGCAAAGGGGTGTCCTGTTTATGACATCAAGCCTACTTTGGACGAGAAAGGTGTACCTGTGAGGAATGTTTACAGGGAGATAATGTCTACTTGTTATGGTTTCTTTAGTCCGGTTGAGGGGTCAATGAAGCAAGCAGAGGTTGAGAGGATATTGAAGGAGAGAAGGTTGCTAAATGACTGGGTTTTTCCTTATCCATTGGTCTTTGATCTCAGTGAAGAAGATTATAAGAAGTTAGGTGTTACATCAGGAGATAGGGTGCTTCTGAGGCTTAAGGGAGAACCCTTTGCCATCCTTGATGTTGAAGAAGTATGGAGAATTGACAATACAGAGGAGTTGGCTACCAAGACCTTTGGGACCCCTGAAGGCAACCCAGAGGTGGTAAGAGAGCCATTTGATAAAAAGATGCCAGGCTGGGTTATTTATAAGAGTCTGAATCCAGTAGTATTAGCCGGGAAGTACACCATCATAAATGAACCTAAGTTTAAGCCACCTTTTAATAGGTTCTGGTATCCTCCTAAAAGGTCCAGGGAGGAATATGATAAGAGGGGATGGAGGACTGTCATAAACCATCAAACCAGAAACGTTCCCCATGTTGGCCATGAGTTCCTGATGAAGGATGCTGCTTATATGGGGGATACAGAGCCCTGTCATGGTATCCAGGTAAATGCCATCATTGGTGTCAAAAGAAAAGGGGATTATCCAGATGAGGCCATAGTTGAAGGTCATGAGATGGTACATCTTGGAGGTTATATCAAGCCGGAAAGGCACTTAGTGACGATCTGTCTATGGGATATGAGGTATGGAAATCCTCTTGAGTCTATGTTACATGGAATAATCAGGCAGAATATGGGTTGCACCCACCATATGTTTGGCAGAGACCATGCGGCGGTAGGCGAGTATTATGATATGTATGCCACACAGATACTTTGGGGCAAGGGAATACCTAGTTTTGGTTTTCCTGCTCCTATTACTGATGTGCCGTATGGATTAAAGATCAGGCCTCAGAATATGGCTGAATTCTGGTATTGTCCTAAGTGCGGGGAGATTGCGTACAGTGGATGCTGTGGTCACCTGAAAGAAAAGCAGAAGTTTAGTGGAAGTTTTGTCAGGGGCATGGTGGCAGAGGGTGTCTTTCCACCTAAGGTAATATTCAGGCCTGAGGTCTACAAAGTGATTGTTAAGTGGTGGAGGGAATTTGGTTATCCCTTCTGCAATCCGAAGTATGTGAAAGAAAAGGAAGAAAGATTAGAGGTAGATTTACCTCATATGGAAATTTAATTAGGAGGTGAGATATGGCTCATAAATTTGCTGTACTTTTGGATGAGAAAAGAATGGGGGCCATTAAGGGAAGTGGCCTTGAAGAGAAGGTATCGAGCTTGTTTGGAGGGGCGTTACAGACCTTTATTTTAGAAGTTCCTGAGGATAAGAGTAAGCAGATAATGGACGCCTTTGATACTGCCAGGATAGATTCCAGGGGTTTTATAACAGATTTACCTATAGCATTTAACAGGACTATTTTTGAAGAGATAGCCAAATCAAAGTCCCTTGGTGTAGAGGCGCTAGATGGTGTCCTAAAGCGGGTATCTGAGATTAAGAAGGCGGCTGCAAAGGAGTCAGAGTCCCTGCCTCCTCCTGATATAGATATTTCAGACATAGAAAAGCTTCAAAAAACGCCACGCCAGACTGGTTAATAAAGCTACAAAATCCCTCTAGTCTATTTTTCAGACTGGGGGGATTTTTTTTTCTTTAATTTTAAGATGAAAAAGGAAAAACTAATAGATTTGGGTGAGCAAGGTATAATTGCTTTATTTGAGTCACTGAGTAAGGATTTACCCTCATTTCCTCAGATAGTAAAGGGTATAGGAGATGATACAGCAGTTTTGGATATGGAAAATAAATATTTGCTTATTACTAGCGATGTCTTAATAGAGAATGTCCATTTTGATTGGAAATGGTTTAATCCATTTCAGTTGGGTTACAGAAGTTTGGCAGTGAATCTAAGCGACATTGCAGCTATGGGCGGTGAAGCACGTTATTTTTTGGTCTCTATAAGTCTTCCAAGAAAATTTTTAAAGGAATCATTAAAAGAACTCATTGCAGGCATGAAGAGCCTGGCAAGCCATTATTCATTAGCATTAATTGGTGGTGATACAGTAGCATCCCCTAAGACAATTATTAATATTACAGTGATAGGGCAAGTGGATAAGGATAAGATACTGTTTCGCAGTGGTGCCCAGGTAGGTGATGCTATCTTGGTAAGTAGCCATTTGGGTGAAGCAGCCGCAGGGCTGGCATTGTTAAAAAAAGACCTTACTTCCGAAAATCCCCTCTTTTCTCAACTGACATTGGCCCACCTTTTGCCACAGCCAGAACTGGACTTAGCAAATTGCTTAGCAAATACAAAAAATGTTCATGCTGCAATCGATATCTCAGATGGAATAGCAAAAGATTTAAACCTTATCTGTGAGGCAAGCGGAGTAGGTGCAAGAATCCATCAAGACCTTTTACCCGTTTCTAGGGCCTGTTATGAGGCAGCCCATTTTCTAAAAGAGGATCCAATTAATTGGGCATTACAAGGAGGGGAAGATTATGGTCTATTGTTTACTGTGCCTAAGGATCAGGTAGAGAATATAAAGAAAATAGTAAGTGTGGCCTTGAATCGAAAATTATATTTGATTGGTGAGATTATTAAGGAGGGCGTCTATCTAGATACAGAAAAGCTCAACATAGGGGGATTTGACCATTTTAGAGAAAAAACGTCTTTAAAAAAGCCTTGACATTTAGTATAATTTTTATTAGGAAGAAACTTTTATTTTTATAATGGAAATAAAAGAAGTAGTTTCCAAGGAAGACTGGAAGAGTTTTTTGAAACTACCTTGGCACATCTATAAAGGCAACCCTTTTTGGGTTCCCCCACTCCTTGAGGATGAAAAATTCCGATTAAATACCAAGAAAAATCCATTTTATCAACATGCTCAGGCAAAATCTTTTATTTCCGTAAAAGACGGGAAAATATTAGGGAGGATAGCTGGTATAATTGATGAAAATTATATAAACACCCACCGTGAGAAAACTGGTTTTTTTGGCTTTTTTGAATGTCTATCCCATTATGAGTTGGCAAATGCCTTATTTTTAGCAGTAAAGGATTGGTTAAAAAAACAAGGTATTCATTATTTGATGGGGCCTTTTAACCCATCTATCAATGAAACATGTGGCCTTCTCATTGAGGGATTTGACAAACGGCCTTGCTTTATGATGCCCTATAATCACCCTTATTATGTAGAATTTGTAGAAAGATTTGGCATGGAAAAGGCCATAGATCTATTTGCCTATGAAACAAAGACAGAGCAAAACAAGGCCATGTCTAGGCTTTCTTCCTTAATAGAGAGGCTTCATAAAAGATATCCAGAGGTAAGGGTGAGAAGTTTAAACCTAAAAAGGATCGATGAGGAGATAAAAATAATAAAAAACATATTTAACAATGCATGGGAGGAAAATTGGGGGTTTACTCCTTTGACCGATGAAGAGGTGGAGAGCATGGCAAAAAGGCTAAAGCCCCTGATTGTGCCAGATTTAGTTTCTATTGGTGAATATAAGGGTGAGCCATTTGGCCTTATCCTGTTTTTGCCCGACTATAATCAGGTGTTTCAACATATAAATGGTCGTCTTTTTCCATTTGGATGGTTAAAATTCTTTTGGCATGTAAGAAAAATTGATCGTATTAGGGGCCTACTCCTCGGTGTAAAACATAAATACCAAAAGACAGGCCTTGTCCCTTTCCTTTTTTATAAAAGCTGGCGAAAAATCTTAGAAAAGGGCCATTATAAGTGTGTGGAACTGTCTTGGGCCTTAGAAAACAACTTTTCAGTACTTCGTTCAGCCAAAGGTTTAAATCCTACCCTTACAAAGGTCTATAGGATATACAAGATGAAAATTAAATGAGGGGAATTATATCTTTCCTACAGTAACAAGATAAATAGCAGTTTCTTGCTCCCCATCAATTTTTAGCAGTTTGTTTATTTCGTCATCAAAGAATGCACCAACAGGGCATGCGCCCAAATTAAGGGCAGTAGCTGCCAGTAGGAGGTTTTGACAGATATGGCCAGCATCCAAAAATATGTATCTAATGGCCCTATTACGATACTTTGCCATAGAGCGTAATATGACCGCTGTCCAAATAAACAGTACTGCAGCCCTCCCTACCACACCCTGCCCCAAAGAAGCTGTAGTAAAACTTTCTGAGAAATTACCTTCAGCTAGTCTTTCCAATAAAAAATCATGGACATTGAAGTGATAAATGCCCATAGGGATACCTTTTACCCTAAAGATAGAAACATATGTCTCTATAGGGTAGAGTGCACCTGCTGAAGGGGCGGCCCGAAGGCCTTCTTTTGATGTAATGCCCTGTGATGCCCAAAATAAATGGGCTAGTTCTTTTAAATTCAAGCAATCTTCTTTGTAATAGCGCTTAGAGCGGCGCTTATTTATAATTTTTTCAAAATTGGCTGAAGGAAAGTCCTCTTTGGGTAAATAGAATTTGGGAAGCTCTGGATAGGTTTTATATAATGGGACTGAAGGGATTATCCCTAAGTCATTTCTTAGGGGTCTATCTAGATAGTATTTGGTTTCTATTAAATATCTATAACCAATGCCTTTTTTATACCCTAAAGTACTTATTATCTTTTTTCTCCTTATAGCTTCCTTAGTTCCTCCTGTGACTGTAACTTATCATACTCTATCTTTTTTGAGAAGTAAGGAGAAAAAGGAATTATCTTGAGTTATGTGTTTTAATTGACTTCACATTTGCCCCGTGTTATAAACTTTGTTGGAATTAGAAGTTGAAAAAAAAGAGTATAAATAAATATGGAAGGGTATAGGAAACTAATTTTGATAGCAGTTGCCCTCATCGCCTTAGTAGGCATAGGTTTTGGAATCTATTATTTTTTAATTTATGAAAAACCAGAAGAACTCCTCCCTTTACCAAGGAAAGTTATAGAGGAAGAGCCATCCCAAGTTCCTGCAGAAAAAATTGTCAGAAAAGAGGAGGAAAAAGCCCGTGAACTAGTATTAGACCTTGATAGTAGCGATGTTATGGCACGAAAATTAGCGAAAGAGCTCTCTTCTCATCCCCAATTGGCCATCTGGTTGATGAATGAAGATTTGATTCGAAGATTCACCGCAGTAGTGGACAATATAGCCAATGGTTTGAGTCCCCGTCCTCATATTGAATTTTTAGCTCCCAAAGGAAAATTCCAATTAATCGAAAAAGATGGACGACTTTATATTAATCCCGCGAGCTATAAACGATATAATCTTGTAGGAGATGTTTTTGCTTCCTTGGATTCGGAGGGTTGTGTGAGGTTTTATGACCAATTAAAACCCCTCTTTCAACAAGCATACCGAGAGCTCGGCTATCCCACCCAGGATTTCCAGGAGACACTCTTCAAATCCATTATTGAACTCCTTAAAACCCCTATAATAGAAGGTGAAATTTTATTAAAGAAAAAAGTGATTACATATGAGATGGTTGAGCCGAAGTTAGAGCAACTTAGTCGAGCCCAGAAGCATCTCATTCGTATGGGGCCAGAAAATGTCCGTAAAATCCACACGAAATTGCGAGAGATTGCCTTAGCTTTGGGAATTCCAGAAAACCAACTTCCTCAATCTGAAGTTTACTATCCAGATAACAGTAGCTAGTAATCTCTTTCTCCTTCTGCTACATCTACTCTCATTAATTCTAGAAAACCTTGCGTCTGAATTGAATATAAGTCTTTCCTCGGATCTTCTTCGCTTCTAATTGCCCAAATTTATGCATAGATGTGCTGTTAGATAACCTCTCTGTAGAATTCATAATCATCAGTCTGATGAGATCTTTCAACAAAATTATTATCTTCAGGATGGCCTTTTAAGTTACCTTAATTTACCATCAGAAACAGTCACGAAAACGGCTTATAGGCATGGTTTCAAGCCTTAGGGCATATTACTAAACCATTTGTCCCTTAAAAGGCGTGTAGAACCAAACAGTATAGGAAGGAAATTTGTGGTTCAAATCTCTTCTCCCTCAACAAGGATATTTGCTTGGTTAAGTGCTTCCTTAATCTTATCTTGGTAATCTAAAATGGCAGTATTACATCAAAATACCACATATAATAAGCAGAAGTATCCCAATCAAAGGTAGCTGGGTTAGTACCTGCAGGCACCACTACTGTATAGCCCCAATAGGTACCAGGTATAAGGAAGACTACAGGTATCTCAAAAATCGTTACGTCAGTAGGGTCACTTTTATTTGTTTGCCAAGTTGTAGTAGATTCAGTTAAGTTGCCACTTTCATTAATAAGGTAAAGAGCCCCGTAAGGTAAGGCATCAATGGCTAGATAGATGTCTACTGGGGATTCAAAAGCAGGAAAAGCTACTCTTACAGTAGCAATGCCACTGCTTATATCACCAAAAGAAAACGGTCTAGCAATGAGAGGATTTGTATCTACCACTGGTCTAACTACTGGATTATGTGGAATCGGTGTTGGAGAAGAAGGAAGAGACACAGCCTCCCATAACTTTATGTAGTAATCGGTTGATCCTATCAAACTCACAGAACATTGGTATCCTACTTGATCTTTATCATAGCTCCCGAAAACCTCTACTTGGTCTAGTTCTTCGATGTTTGGATCCATATATCCCGATGGCCAGACAGCCGAAATCCAAACAAACAGTTGGCTGCTACACGGCTGCGGTCCACTAATTATTTCATCAACACTTACAGTCCAACCATAAGGAGCACCGGGCATACCTCCTGGGTGGAAGTCAATTGCAGTGCCTTTAAATCTTATATTAAGGGGATTGATATAGTAGGAGTCACCATATGCTACCACTCTTTCGAAACATTGTAGTGGGCCAGATTCACCGTAATAGTAGCCGTAGACCTCGACCATCTGCCCTAGATGGAGATGCAAGGGGTTTTGTCCATAACATACCTCTACGCTTCCTACACCTTGTATGAAAGAGTGTCCTTCTAAAATTTCCTCTACGGCCACTTCGCTGTAATAACTACCATAACAGACAAGCTCTCCATATTGTTCAGGCGTGATAACGGCTCCCCTGAACTTAACTGGTCCGTTCCCTGCCGCAATTCCTAACGCGGCTGATCCAACTAGAATTGAGAGAATAACTAACAAAAATACTAACAGTCTTCCTTTTTTCATCCTATACTACCCTCTTTTTTTTGGATATTTTTAAAGTAATATACCCTCCCTTGTAAAGAGCCCTAATTGCCTCGCTTAAATCTATACGAGTTTTTGGCTGGAGGCAATAGGGGAAAAGTCCACTAATTTTAAAGACTTGAAACAGAAGATTTAAAATGGCAATATTTTCTGAGTGAGGCAAGCAGTAGAACTTAGGATTTTAAAGATGGTAGCAAATTTTTATCATGAATTGTTTTACAAGAACGAGCCATTGTTTCCCCATCAGTATAAGCAGCTTGCCCATTGGCACATTAGCCGTCCTGAGATAAAAAAATTTAATCTAGGTTTTTGCCCAAATAAAGAAGATATCCATTATTCTGGAAAGGCATTTGCCAAGTATTATGAAGAAATGTGGCTTAAATATCCCCAGCTGACAAAAATTTGCATCAATATGGGATTACTTAATCCTATAGAAAAGGGGTATGAAGATGGTTTAGCAGGGGCTTTCACCTTTCCTTACTATGATGAAAAAGGTGAGTTATTTAATCTGGCCATTTTTTATCCTGAAAGGTGGTGGCAATTATTAAATAAAAATGACACATTGGCTATTTTTGGGTTAAAACAGGCCTGTTATGATCTACAAGATTACAAGATGGCCATCTTAGTAGAAGATGTCTATGATTTTTTTTCTATTCATTACCTGCTTTCTCCTACGGGTATAAATCCCTGTCTATTATGTCATAAAAAAATAAGCTTGGGTTCATTAGAAAAACTAAGACAATTTAAGGTTGAACAGGCATTTGTCGTGGGTCTTAAAGAGTTTCCTGATAAAGGAGCAATAGATTTAATCTTCATTCCTAAAACCAGGGATGCCTTGGAGGCGTTAAATCAAATTTTATCTTTGATACAAAATAAGCGGCTTAAGCGACTAATTGAAGTGGGCCTAGAATTAATAGAAAAAAGAGGAACTAAGCTATAATCTATCCAATGCCTTCTTTATTCTAAAAATACCCTCTTCAATGACCTCCAAAGGATTAACAAAGGAAAGGCGGACAAAACCTTCACTACCAAAGGCAATACCCGGTACTACAGCTACCTTTACCTCCTCTAGTAAATATTCTGCAAACCTTACGGAATCTTCAATCTTGTTATTAAAATAGGAGGAAAAACAGGGGAAGGCATAAAATGCTCCTTGTGGCCTAAAACAGCTTACCATGGGAATCTTGGCCAAATGCCCCATAAGAGAAGCCCGCCTTTTTTTAAAAGCCGCTACAAACCCTTCAATAAAGCCTTGAGGTCCTGTCAGTGCAGCCAAGGCGGCCTTCTGTGCAATAGAGTTTGGATTCGATGTGCTTTGGCCTTGAACCCGTGTAGCTGCCTTAATCACCCGCCTGTCACCAATTAAATACCCAACTCTCCATCCTGTCATGGCATAGGTCTTAGAAACAGAATTGACAATAAAGGTCTTTTTTCTTATCTCTGGGTCTAAATTAGCGATACATTGAAAGTCTATATTATCTAGGATAATCTTGTGATAGACATCATCTGAAACTATATAAATATTATATTTTAAGGCAATCTCAGCAATCTCTATCAAATCGGTTTTAGTATAAACACTACCTGTAGGATTAGATGGGCTGTTGATGATAATGGCCTTTGTTTTGGGAGTGATATGGGGCTTAAGGGTCTTGGCCCTCAATTTAAAATCATCTTCTTCCTCTGTCTTTACAATTACTGGCTTACCTCCAGCCAAAACTACCATAGGCGGATAGGATACCCAATAAGGTGCAGGGATAATTACCTCATTGCCTGGATCTAAAATAACCTGAAAAAGGTTATAAAGGGCCTGTTTTCCACCACAGCTAATCATTACTTCTTCAGGAGTATATGAGAGACTGTATTCCTTTTCTATATATTGGGCTACTGCCTCTTTTAACTCAAGGATGCCATCCACTGGGGTATATTTAGTAAAACCTGCAGAAATAGCCTCAATAGCTGCTTTTTTGATATGATCAGGGGTATCAAAATCCGGCTCACCCCCTGCTAAGGAGATCACATCTTCACCTTTTGCCTTCAAGGCTTTTGCCTTTGCACTTATGGTTAGGGTGGGAGAAGGGGGTATGGCCTTAATCCTTTGGGCAATTATTTCCTTATCTTGACACATCTTACAGATGTGGCATGATAACAGAAATAAAAAAGACGGGCAAGATATGCAAGGCAAAATTGTTGAATATATAGAAAAACAGAAGGTAGCCACAGCTATCTGCCTTGAAGAAGGGAAAAATAGCATACGCTTGCTCACCCCACTAAACCGGGAAATTAGCTTGAGTAAGGCGCGTATTATATTGGTATCTCAAGAAAGATACCCTACCGAAAATCGGGAAGAACTGATAAATACATTAAAAGAGGTGGTTAGAAAAAGGGAGTCATTGAAAAACGAGGTAGATGTTCTGGGATTATGGGAGCTACTCTCAGAAGAAAGAGGAACTTATAGCATTGCTGCCCTAGCTGAGTTCTGTTTTTCTGGCAAAGTTACCTCCCATAAGCAAAGTGCTATTCTTCGTGCATTTCTCAAAGAAAAGATCCATTTTAAGTTAAGGAGCCACAAATTTGAAGTAATGCCCGAGGGGTATATAGAACGCCTTATGTGGCAAAAGGTAAAGGAAGATGAGAGATTAAAAAAGATAGAAGAGGCAGCCAATTGGCTAAATGCCATTTATAAAGGAAATGAAATTGAGCCGCCACAAGGGAAGGAGGAATATATAAATGTTTTAAAAAGGTGGTGTATTTGGCAAGAAGAGGTCCCACAGGCCAAGATGGCAAAAGAGATATTAAATAAGGCCCATTTAAACACAGATGGTGCTTTTAGGACCTTGGTAAACTTAGGAGTTTTCTCAAAACATGAGAATATTTTACTACCCCGCTACGGAATAAAGACCTCCTTTTCTGATGAAGTAAAGTCAGAGACCTCTATTTTGATTAAGACCGCCCCTGACTTTTTAAAGGACAGGGAGGATTTAACAAAATTATATACCTTTACCATAGATGGGCCTGAAACAAAGGATTTTGATGATGCCTTAAGCATTGAACAGAAGGACAATCATTATAGAATAGGGGTGCACATCACAGACCTTACACCTTTTATTTTACCAAGGAGTAAATTAGATGAAGAAGCTAGAGAAAGGGGGGTTACAATATATATGCCTGATGGGCGCATCCCTATGTTCCCAGAAGAGATACCTGATGAATTAGGCAGCTTAAAAAGGGGGCAAATTAAACCAACCATGAGTTTCTTAATCGATTTAGATAGTAATTCTAATATTCTAGGCTATAGGATTTTACCTAGTCTAATTAAAGTAGATGCGCGCTTCACCTATGATGAGGTCAATAACTTACTTACAAAAGATATTGATTTAAAAAGGCTCCATGAGTTGGCTTTGCAGTTTCGGCAAAGACGCCTGTCTCAAGGAGGGATGGTAATTACCTTACCAGAGTTGATAATTTCGTTTTTGCCTCAAGATAGGCTAGAGGTGAAACAGCGCAATCCAGAGCAACCTTCACGTATCTTGGTGGCTGAGTTCATGATTATGGCCAACTACATAACTGCCTCTTTCCTTCATGAAAATAGCATACCTGCCATTTATCGGGGGCAATTACCGCCTAAGGAAAAGATTATGAATGGCACATGCCAGGATTTGTTTACTATTTATTTGCAACGCAAATTGCTCAACCCCTCTCAGTTAGACACAAAACCCGTTTTCCATCATATTTTGGGTCTTGAAAAATATACCAGTGTTACCTCTCCTTTGCGCCGCTATTTAGACCTAATCATTCAGCGCCAATTGGTCTATTATCTAAGAGAAAAAAGGCCTTTATATGTAGAAAGAGAGTTTTCTCCTTTGATATCACTTCTTGAAGAATGTTCAAGACGCACTTTGACTATTTGCAATCAGCGTCTTAAATATTGGTTGCTTACCTATCTAAAACAGCAGATTAAACATAAAATAGAGGCCTACATCCTAGAAAAGATATCCAGAGGGTACCGCATCCTGTTACCAGAGTACCTTTTAGAAACAGAGCTGATTAATCCAAAAGAGCAGTTTAGGCAGGGCGATAAGGTTAGGGTTAAAATAGAGGCAGTTGACCCTAAAAAACAATTTTTAAAGGTAGTTTTGGGATAATGAAATTAAGTTTAGATAAACTAATAGAGAAGATTAAAATGCATCCAGAAATAGGGATGATTGCCTGCCATTTAGGGATAGTCCGTGGTTATTCAAAATCTGGAGAGCCCATAAAATACCTTAAAGTTAAATATAATAGAAGGGCGTTGATTGAAATAGTAAATGATTTAAAAAGGAAGCCTGGCATAAAAGAGATCTTAGTAGAGATAGCAGAGGGGGAAAGGCAAATAGGTGAATGGATTATGGTTGTATTGGTGGCTGGAGATACTAGAGAACATACATTTTTGGTCTTACAACAACTGGTAGATTTGATAAAGAAAAAGGTAACTGAAAAGGAGGAATACTAGGAAGACACACAGCCTGAATCGTTGAGTTGTTAAATCGTTAACTCGTATACAAAAGAGCAAAACCTCTTTTCCTATTGCTATTTAGAGACTAAAATAGTATTTAAACCCGTTAAATAAGGGAGGCAAAAAAGTATGGATGAAAAACTTACATTCATTAGAAATATAGCACTCATTGCCCATGAAAGCGCAGGTAAGACAACACTTGCAGAGGCCATGCTCTTTTCTGCTAAGGCTACAGAACGCCTAGGCAATGTAGATCAGGGTACAAGTATATTAGATTACGAGCCAGAAGAGATCAAAAGGCGTATGACCATTAGCAGTGCCTTCCATCATTACACGTGGGCAGATCATAAAGTAAATATCATAGACACCCCAGGCAATGACAATTTTCTTTCAGATACCATTATTACCCTTCAAGGAGCAGATGGGGCCATTGCGGTCATTGATGCCACAGAAGGTGTGAAATTCCAAACAGAGGAAATCCTTTCCTTCGTTGATAAGTTTAAACTACCGCTTCTTATTTTTGTTTCAAAAATGGATAAAGAAGAAGCAAATTTTTATGAAGTGTTAAAAGAAATGAATGAGATACTAAATAAAAAAATGACACCAATTTGTTTGCCTATAGGAGCAGGGAGTAACTTTTGTGGTATCATAAATTTATTGCCCTTGGAGGCTTGGATTTATCAAAAAGATGGTTCTGGCAAATTTTCTAAAGTTCAAATACCGGCTGATTTAAAGGAAAAAACAGAGAAATACACTGAGAATTTAATGGAAAATCTGGCAGAAGTAGACGATACCTTATTAGAAAAATATTTAGAGGGTAAAAAAATTGAACATGGAGAATGGCTCAAGGCCTTACATCAAGGCAGCATTGACCGCACCATTGTACCTATAATATGTGGATCGGGTAAAGAAAATATAGGAATACATTTATTATTGGATATGGTTAATCATTGCCTTCCTTCGCCCATAGAAAAAGCTGGGGCAGAAGGTCACCATCCCCATACAAATCAGGCCATCAAGTACAAACCGGATATAAACGAACCACTTTCTGCCCTAGTCATTAAAACTATCTCTGACCCCTTTGCTGGCCGTATCAATATCTTCCGAGTCTTTTCAGGAAAGCTCTCATCTAACTCAACTATAATAAATGCTACAAAAGGCTATAGGGAAAAAGTAGGACAACTGTTCGCCCCTGCAGGGAAGAGCCAAAGGATATTAGAGGAGGTGAAGGCAGGGGATATTGCTGCAGTAGCCAAGTTAAAGGCTACCCTAACAGGCGATACCCTCTGTGATGAAAAAAATCCTATTTTATTTTCATCTATCACCCCATTTCCACCCATTATCTCCTTTGCAATCGAACCTGCATCTGCGGGAGATGAAGAAAAGATATATGCCTCCTTAGTGAAATTGTCAGAGGAAGACCCCGCTTTAAGATTGGAACGTAACATCCAGACTAAGGAACTTATTGCCTCAGGAACAGGTAGATTGCATTTAGAAAATACCATTGAAAAATTAAAGCGTAAATATGGAGTAGAGGTCAATATTGAAAAGCCAAAAGTTCCTTATAAAGAGACAATCAAAGGCAAGGCCAGGGCTCAAGGAAAATACAAGAAACAGACAGGAGGCCGTGGTCAATATGGAGATGCTTGGATAGAAATTGAGCCACTTCCTCGCGGTAGTGGATTTGAGTTTATAGACAGAATAGTAGGAGGGGTAATCCCAAAAAATTATATTCCAGCAGTAGAAAAAGGTATTGTAGAAGCCATGCAAGCTGGGGTATTGGCAGGATTTCCTGTTATAGATCTAAAGGTACATCTAGTAGATGGTAGCTACCACCCTGTGGATTCTTCTGACATAGCCTTTAAGATTGCTGGCTCTATGGCCTTTAAAAAGGTATTTATGAAAGCCAAACCCATCCTTTTAGAACCTATTATGAAACTAATTATCACTGTCCCTGAGGAATGGATGGGAAATGTGATAGGTGATTTAAATGGTAGACGTGGAAAGGTGCTAGGGGTGGATGCCAGAGCGAAATATCAAATAATTAAGGCATTGGTGCCTATGGCCGAAGTGCTCACCTATGCCTCTGATCTCGTTTCTATTACTGGAGGGAACAGCTCATTTAATATTGAATTCTCACATTATGAAGAGGTACCAGCCCCACTGGCAGAAAAGATTGTTGAACAGGCAAAACAGGAAAGGGCAGAAAGATAAGCAGGGTTCTTGACAAATAGTAGGAGCTAATATACCAACAAACTTATTAAATAGGGGATGATAATGAGAAAATACGAAACAGTAATTGTAGCAGACTCAGAGCTTTCAGAAGCACAATTGCAAGATCTATTTGAAAAATTCAAAAACATTATTGTTCGCTCACAAGGGCAATTAATCACCATTGAAAACTGGGGTTTAAAGAACATGGCCTTTGAAGTCCATCATAAAAGGAGTGGATATTATGTAATTCTTCAGTATTGTGGCGGTTCTGACATTGTACGTCAAATAGAACACAGTATAAAGATGGACGATCGTATCATCCGTTTCTTGACCATTAAGTTAGCAAATAAAGTAGATTAAGGAGGATTTATGGCTTATTTAACCATGAAGGAGCTACTTGAGGCAGGTGTTCACTTTGGACATCAAACAAGACGTTGGAATCCTAAGATGAAACCCTATATCTTTGGCGTTAGAAATGGTATCTACATTATTGATTTACAAAAGACCGTTCAACTATTTAAAGCCGCTTATGATTTCGTGCAGGAACAAGTAACACAAGGTAAAAAGGCATTGTTTGTAGGGACAAAGCATCAGGCCAAAGAGTCAATAGAAGAGGAGGCAAAACGTTGCGGGATGTTTTATGTAAATAATCGCTGGTTGGGAGGTACTTTAACAAATTTTCAAACCATCAAAAAGAGTATTGAAAAACTGAAAACACTAGAGGCCACCCTTGAGAATAGTTCTGATAAGTTACTAAAAAAAGAAGTGCTTCAAATTAAAAGAAAAATTGCCAAGTTAAATAAAAACCTAGGTGGTATTAAAGACATGGAGGATTTTCCTGGAGTACTCTATGTTGTAGACCCCAAAAGAGAGAAAATAGCTGTTTACGAAGCTAGAAAATTAGGACTTCCTATAGTGGCCATTGTGGATTCTAATTGTGATCCAGATGAAATAGATTATGTAATCCCAGGCAATGATGATGCTATTAGGGCTATACGTTTAATCACATCTCGGATCGCTGATGCCTGTTTGGAGGGAAAGCAGCATTATGAAAAAGAAATGGCCGCTGAGGCAGAAGGGATGGAGGCCAAAATAGAAGAGGAAGCGCCTTTAGTTACAGAAGGTGAGCCTTCAGTTACAGAAGGTGAAATATCAGCTGAACAGGTCCATTCAGAATAGGAGAGAAAATGAAGACAATAGATAAAATTAAGGAATTAAGAGAAAGGACTGGCGTTGGGATGATAGACTGCAAAATGGCCTTAGAAGAAAGCAAAGGAGATATAGATAAGGCCATTGAGTACTTGAGAAAAATGGGATTAGCTAAGGCACAAAAAAGGGCAGGTCACATTGCCTCAGAGGGTATAGTCAGTGCCTATATCCATGGAGAAGGAAAAGTGGGTGTTTTAGTGGAGGTAAACTGTGAAACAGATTTTGTAGCAAAAACAGATGAATTTAAAAAATTTGTAAAGGAAATCTCCTTGCAAATCGCAGCTACTAACCCCATTTCTGTCAGTGAAAAAGACTTACCCAAAAAAATAATTGAAAAGGAAAGAGAGATTTATCATCATCAGGCGTTGAGTTCTGGTAAGCCTGAAAAGATAATAAACAACATTGTTGAAGGACGCTTGAAGAAGTTCTATCAAGAGGCTTGTTTATTGGAACAACCCTATATACGTGACCCAAAGCTTAAGGTAAGGGATTTACTCCATGAAATAATAGCAAAGACAGGAGAAAATATTATTGTTCGACGGTTTGTGCGTTTTGAATTAGGAGAAAAACTATCTGTTCAAAATTCGGTGGAATTTTGAGCAGACATTGAAAAATGAAAAGTGCAAAGTGCAAAAGTCAAAATTTGACAGATGACTATGATGGCGATAATGAAAGATCCAGTCAAAATTACTCTTCTCTACTCATTCTGCATTTTTCAATTTGCATTCTGCATTTTGCATTTAATTGCTCAAAATTTGTAGATTTTGAGCAATTATCGGAAAAGCTCTCCTATGAAGCCAATTTATCAAAGGATACTACTTAAAATAAGTGGAGAGGTCCTACTCGGAGAGGTCCCTTTTGGCATAAGCCCAGAGGTTTTAAAAAATATAAGCCAAGAGATCAGTGAGCTTATAAAAGAAAATGTCCAGTTGGCTATTGTCATTGGAGGCGGAAATATCTTTAGGGGGCGTCAAGCAAAAATCTTAGGAATAAACCAAACTACCGCAGATTATATGGGGATGTTAGCCACAGTAATTAATGGTCTTGCATTACAAGAAGCCTTGGAAAAGGAGGGAATGAATGTTAGGGTAATGTCCGCAATACAGATGAGGGCAGTGGCTGAACCTTATATCAGACGCAGGGCTATAAGACACTTAGAAAAGGGGCGTGTAGTGATCTTTGCGGCTGGTACAGGTAATCCTTATTTTAGCACAGATACAGCAGCGGCTCTTAGAGCAGCAGAAATAGGTGCAAAGGTCGTCCTTAAGGCCACTAAGGTAGATGGTATTTATGAAAAGGACCCTATTCAATACAAAGATGCTCATAAATTTAAAACACTTTCTTATTTAGAATTATTACAAAAAAGGCTTAAAGTAATAGATGCCACAGCAATCTCTCTGTGTATGGACAATAAATTGCCCATTATAGTGTTTAATGTGACCATTCCTGGAAACCTTAAAAGGGTAATATATGGGGAGTCTATAGGGACAAAAGTGGGAGGGAAGGGTCATGATTGAAGAATTATTTAATCAAACAAAAGAGGATATGCAAACTACTATTAAGGTTTTAGAAAGGGACCTGTCCAAAATACGGACAGGACGAGCATCTGTTGCCCTTGTGGAAGAAATCATGGTAGAATATTATGGTAATCCTACTCCGCTTAACCAGTTGGCCTCTATCTCTATACCGGATAGCAGATTAATTACTATCCAACCTTGGGACCCTTCCGTTTTATCTGCCGTAGAAAAGGCAATACTCAAATCAAGCTTAGGCTTAACTCCTAGCAGTGATGGAAAAAGGATTTGTATAAACATACCACCACTTACAGAGGAAAGAAGAAAAGAATTAGCAAAGTTAGTTAAAAAATTGGGAGAAGAAGCCAAGGTAGCTATCCGTCAATTGAGGAGAAAGGCCAATGATATTT
Source organism: Syntrophobacter sp. DG_60 (assembly GCA_001304365.1). The sequence continues at coordinate 20,320 of LJNA01000001.1, forward strand.
TAAAAAAGATGAAGAAGAACAAAGAAATCACTGAAGATGCCTTTTATCAAGGACAAGAAGAGATACAAAAACTTACAGATGAATTCGTTGAAAAGATAGAAAGGCTTCTTTCTAAAAAAGAAGAAGAAATAACGAAATTTTAGATGAGTAAAATATTGGTCACTGGAGCCACAGGCTTTGTAGGAAGTCATTTAGTAGAGGCATTGATTAATAGAGGGGAAAATGTTTACTGTCTGGTTAGACCAAATAGCAATTTGAGGTGGCTAAGAAAATTGCCTATAAATTTAGTAAAAGGGGACTGTACAGCTTTTTCTTCGTTAGAATCATTGCCATCTGATATAGAATTTGTTTTCCACTTGGCAGGATTGATTAAGGCTAAGAAAAAAACTGCATTTTATCAGGTAAATTACCAAGGGACAGTAAATTTAATAAAAATTTGTCTAATTAAAAGGTGGCCTTTAAAAAGATTTATCTTTGCCTCTACACTAGCAGTTCATGGTTCTCCGTCAAATTCGGTGATTAAATCAAGTGACATACCTCAACCATTAACCCATTATGCAAAGAGTAAATGGCTTGCAGAGAAGGCATTACTTAAAGTCTGTAATAAGCTTCATGTAATAATCTTCCGCCCCACTGCTGTCTATGGACCTCGTGACAAGGAGTTCTTAGGCTATTATCGCCTTATTAAAACAGGATGGGCGCCCATTCTAAACCCTAGCGGAAAGCTGAGTCTATGTTATGTCCTAGATTTAATACAGGCACTAATAAAAGCCCTAAAGGCCAATGTGCCTTCTGGAAGCGTCTTTCTTATCTCAGATGGAAGGGCCTATACTTGGTTAGGGGTAGTAAAAACAGTTGCAAATCTACTTGGTACAAACCCACATTTTATCTACTTCCCAAAGAGACTTACAAGTATTATGGCTATGGCAGCAGAGACGGTGTCTAAAATTGGGAGACAACCCATAATGTTTAGTAGGGATAAGCTGAAGGAAATCCTTCAAGATACTTGGATCTGTGATATTTCAAACAGCATGCATGGTCTAGGTTACCAACCTAATCATTCTCTAAAGGATGGAATGGCTGAAACAATTTCCTGGTATAAAGCTCAGGGGTGGCTATAAGGTCCGTGGACATCTTTGCAAAATGCCAGATATTTGAAGATCGAGTAAGGGCTGCAAAGGCCCAGGGTAGATACTTTTATTTTCGCACCATCCGCTCTGCCCAGGGACCAGAAATAATAGTAGACGGACGTAAAATGATTATGCTTGGCTCAAATAATTATTTAGGACTGACCAGTGATCCAAGGGTAAAAGAGGCTGCTATAAATGCAGTTAAAAGATATGGTGTAGGTTGTGCGGGCTCACGCTTACTCAATGGCACCTTAGACCTCCATGAGGTTTTGGAGGAACAAATTGCTCAATTTTTTAAAAAGGAAGCAACTATAGTATTTTCTACAGGGATGCAAGCCAATTTAGGTTGCATTCAGGCCTTAGTCACACAAGACTGTATGGCCATTTTGGACAAATTTGATCATGCTAGCATTGTGGATGGTTGCCGTCTTGCCTATGGTGCTTTTAAAAGGTATCCCCACAATAACATGGGCGCTCTAGAAAAGCTTCTAAAAAGCGAGCCAGAAAAAGGGAAATTAATCATTGTGGATGGCCTATTTAGCATGGAAGGTGATTTGGCTAAGCTACCAGAGATAGTAAACCTGGCTCGGGAATATGGAGCCAGGGTAATGGTAGATGATGCCCATGGCATTGGAGTAGTGGGAGAAAATGGGCGTGGTACAGCAGAGTATTTTGACCTGGAGGATAAGGTAGACATTATCATGGGTACATTTAGCAAATCAATGGCCACTATTGGGGGATTCATCGCCTCTTCCCAAGAAGTAATCGATTATGTAAAACATATAGGCCGCGCCTTGCTATTCAGTGCCAGCCTAGCCCCCCCACTGGTGGCAGCAGCCAGTAGGGCCATAAAGATCATACAAGAAGAACCAGAGAGAAGAGAAAGGCTTTGGCAAAATACCCATAAATGGCTAAATGGTCTAAAATCTTTGGGTTTCAATACTGGTGCAAGCACTACCCCTGTAGTGCCTGTAATTGTTGGGGATGCGGAAAGGACCTTTGAAGCATGCTATTATTTAGATCAAAATGGGGTATTTGTCAGTCCAGTAGTGCCTCCAGCGGTGCCGCCTGGGCGTGCCTTACTGCGCACCAGTATAATGGCTACCCATACAGAGGCCCATTTAGACAAGGCGTTAGAAGTCTTTTCAAAGGCAGGAAAAAAACTGGAAATAATATAGATGCTGCATGGTGAAGGGTACAACACGTAATGACAAATGGTAAAGTTTAAATGACAAATCAAGCCCAAAGTCCAAGTGACTAGACAGATGAGAGAGAAAAAAATTTACCTCTTTTGCTTTCTCATCGCCCCTATTTCACTTATTTTAGGGATTTAGATTTCATTTGATATTCTTGCCCCGTGGAATAAGATTTTCTATTCCACGGGGTGAAGATTTTTTAGAAAGAATTTCTTCTAAAACAGGGCCCAAATAAATGCATAAGGCTGCTAACACTACACCAATAATCACATCAATTACATAGTGATATCGGCAATAGATAGCAGAAACAATTAGTAGTGAAGTTATAAGTCCATAAATGATTACATGAAATTTTCCCAAATGAAAGGCATAATAAACACACATCAAACTAATTTGGGTATGTGCACTAGGAAAAGCATCTGTCTTGTTGATCTCTATAGTGTTTAGGGTAGAAGCTATAAATTGTGCTAAATGAGCACCTCTATAAAGGGGTTCATTATGCATCAAGGTAAAGCGAGGCCCTATGGCAGGGAATAGTAAATAGCCTAAATAAGACACATAGAACCCTAGCAGTAAACTAAAGAGTACTGTAAGGATGTGTTTGTTTTCTTTTAAGTAAAGGCCCACACCTAGGCATACAGGGAGAAAATAATAGGAAATGTATGCTAATTGCATAAGCTCAGTAAGCCAGGGCCTAATAAAACGTCCTATCCATACTGTAGGGTGGGCTCCAAAGAAAAAATAATCTGTTTTGATTAAAATATAATCTATATAATGGGGATTGATATAAGGTATAATTTTCCCTAGGCTGTTAAATATAATGGGGATTAAAATAATAGGATAAATAAGGTGAATAAGCCTAAAAGAAACTTGTTTTCTCTGTGGAAAGGGGATAAATGCACATAAAAATACCGCAACAAATAGAAATATATATAAAAAAATCAACGTTTTTGCCTCTGGTATTTTGGCATAAAAGATAATGCTAAAGCCCAGCAGCAGCATTAAAAAACATAAATTAAGTATATCAAATGGTGCAATATGGAGTTTTTTTGTAAGACTTTTCATTTTAATACTAATGAATAACAAAAAACCATAATTAGTCAAATATCTCTAAAAAATGTCTTGCGATTACTTCTTGACATCCATTAAAAAATAGGTTTATCTTCTGCTAAAGATTAATTTGAGGAGGGTACTATGAAGATACTTATTGGAGGTTTAGTAGCAGCGATTTTGGGCATTGTAGGGATAGTGGTGTTTTGGAAACAATTCTTGGCCATTTTGGCTGGAGGGGTTCCTTTGCTACTGCTGCTTTTCGGAGCACTGGCTGTATACCTAGGTTTTGAAGAGGTAAGAGATAGATTTGCGGAAAAGGCATATGAACCCTCAGAAACAGAAGATTATAAGGCAGAAATTGAGAAGCTTAAGACCGAAGTTGAAGAACTGAAGAAAGGCAAAGTAGAAGAAATAGAAAAGGAAGAAGAGAAAGAAGAATAATTTTTTTTAAGAAGTCTCAATGAAAAATCAATGTGGAAGATTGCATTATTTTTCTTCTTTCTGGCCATAATATGGCAAGTTATAAACAAATTTCTCAAATTAAGAAAGTTAGAAAAAAACAGGACTAAGATTGAGGAAAGAAGGACAAAACCGCCATTTGAAGAAATATGGTTAAGGATCATTACCCATAGAGGACAAACATTTTACACCAAGGCCAATATAGGGTTTACATATGAGGTTGTTGACCATGTGCTTTATCTAAGCACAGATCATAAGATTTATAAAGACGATTTTAAAAAGGCCTATACTTGGTTTCCAGCAGATGACCCAGCCGACATCCGCCAACAAATAAGAGGGCTTGCTTATGTATGGGCAATTTTACACGATAAAAGGATCTCTATGTAGTAAATTGTGACAAGTAAAAAAAACTGTTACTATTTACTCAGAATTCTGCATCCATCCTTGACATTTAATTGTAATTAAATTAAAAAAACTCTTTATGGGTGAGAAATTTGCTAAGATTTTGGTAGCCAATCGGGGTGAGATTGCCCTTAGAATCATTCGTGCCATCCAGGAATGGGGCAGTGTCGCTGTGGCTGTATATGAAACGCCGGATAAAGACTCAAAGCACATTCTGCAAGCGGATGAAGCTATTTGGTTGGGTGATGGCCCGTGTGGTGATTATTTAAACATAGAGGAGGTTCTCAAGGCTGCCAAAAAGGCCGGAGCAGAGGCCATTCACCCTGGTTATGGGTTTTTGGCTGAAAACCCCAATTTTGCAAAGGCATGTGAGGAGGCAGACCTAACCTTTATTGGCCCTCCCTCTCATATTGTAAAATCGTTAGGGGATAAGGTAGTAGCCCGTAGATTGGCAGAAGAAGCAGGTATTCCGGCGGTACCAGGGACATACCCCCTACCGGACGACGAAGAAGGTGAGGAAATGGCCCTTTCCTTTGCTAAAGAACACGGATTTCCTTTAATGCTTAAGGCAGTAGCTGGGGGTGGTGGGCGTGGTATCCGATTGGTAAAGACAGAGAAAGAACTTTTAGAACAGATGCCTGTAGCAAGGGTTGAGGCAAGAAGGGCCTTTGAAGACCAAAGGATTTATTTAGAGGCATTCATTGAGGCCCCAAAACACATAGAGGTGCAAATTTTAGGTGATAATCATGGAAATCTCATGTATTTGGGTACCAGAGATTGTTCCATCCAAAGGCGTCACCAGAAACTTATAGAAATTGCACCAGACAGGCTTAATAACCCTGAACTTACAAAGGATATTTGTGAGGCAGCATTGACTGTAGCAAGAGAAGTTGGTTATATAAATGCTGGCACAGTAGAATTCTTGGTAAAGGAGGATAAATTTTATTTTTTAGAAATAAACACCCGCCTACAAGTAGAACACACCGTAACAGAAATGGTTACAGGAGTAGATATTGTTAGGGCCCAGCTAGATATTGCGGCTGGTTACCCTCTGTCTATAAGGCAGGGGGATGTAATCATAAGGGGGCATGCCATTGAGGTGAGAATTAATGCAGAAAACCCACAAAATGACTTCCTTCCTGAAGGCGGTAAAAGGGTAATGGTCTATTATTCGCCAGGGGGATTTGGAGTGAGACTGGATGGCAATGTCTATCCTGGCTATGTAGTTCCAGAAGTCTATGACTCTTTATTGGTAAAACTCACTGTCTATGGCCTCACTTGGAAAGAGACTGTGGACAGACTCAAGCGGGCCTTAAACGGATTTATCATTGTTGGACCGAAGACCACCATTCCATTCTACCTTCGCTTAATAAAGGATAAGGACTTCCAGACAGGTAATTTCGATACCAGCTATTTAGACACACATCCTTACCTTTTAGATTATAGCCAAGATGAAAGGGAAGTGGCAAAGATTGCAAAATTGATAGCAGAGATCCATCACCGTGGTTATAATCCTTATACAGTATAAAAAATGATGTTGATATGAGAATTACAAGGAATACGTCTATAAAGAAAGTGTTTGAGACCCTAAGGAAGTCAAAGGGATATTATATTACAAACACCCAAAGGGACCTTTCACAGTCAGATTTTAAAAACCGCATACTTTTGCATACAGAGCTTTTGGCAGCACCATACAGGGAAAGGGCAGGCTATTTCTCCCTTGAAATCAGCGGAGGTGCCTCAGTGCATGTAGATATGCTAAGAAAACTGGTAGATCCATTCCTGAAATTAAAATTGCTTCGTGAAGAGATGCCCGCTACTATGTTTCAAACCCTTTGCCGTGGCGTAAATCTGTTTGGCTACCGGCCTTATCCAGAAAATATAGTAAGGCTAAGTGTAAGGGAGTTTTCAAAGTATATTGATATATGGCGTGTATTTGATTTTCTGAACAATGTACCCAATATGGTCCCTGTATTTGAGGAGGTAAAGAAGGCAGGAAGGCTCTTAGAACCATCTATTTGCTTTTCTACCGGGCCTGAACACACTGATCAATACTATGTGAAAAAGGTAGAAGAGATCTTAGATGTAACTGGTGATGAAATTCTACTCTGTATAAAAAACCACGGTGGCCTAGGTACTCCTACAAGGATTGGTAGGCTAGTCTCTGCTATAAAGTCTACGTTTCCTGAACTCATCATTCATTATCATGGTCATAATACAGATGGCAATGATGTAGGAAGGATCGTGGCTGCAGTACTTGCTGGTGCAAAGATTGTGGATGCTGGAGACCATGCCTTTACCGGCTTCTTTGGTCCGCCTCCTATCCTCGCTGTAATCGATACATTAGCTGAAATGGGCATTAAGGCAGAAGGAATAGATAGGGATGCAGTAATTACTACTTCTCAGGCATTAAAGCCTGAAAGGTTGGCATATGCAGACTTTGAATCACAATTTAAGGGTTTTGACCCCACTGTTCAAATCCACAAACTGCCTGGTGGGGCCATGGGAAGCAGCTTTGAGCAAGCTCAAAAAGGTGGCTTCCTTCATCTTATGCCAAAGATACTTTTGGAGGAGTTGCCAAGGGTACAAAGGGAGCTTGGGAACTGGTGGAGTGTAACCCCTGGTTCACAAATTCTCTGGACAGCAGCTGTGGAAAATGTCCTCTCTGGTGAGAGATATGGAAATCCAAGTGGTGATTTAAAAAATATGCTTTTAGAAAGATATGGCCCGTTTCCATTCTATCGGCCATCTAATGAAATATATAGAAAGGTATTTGGCCCTGATTGGAAGCAGATTATTGAAAAAGAAGGAGGAATGCAAGAGATTGATGCAATAGATTTGGAAAAAGAAAGAGAAGATTTAATAGAAAAGCTAGGTAGGGAAACAACACAAGAAGAGCTTGTGCTCTATCTCCAGCACCCAAACGATGCAGTGGATTTTTTAAAATTCGAGGAAGAGTATGGCAGGTGTTATGTCTTACCACCGCAGGTCTGGTTTAGACAAGGTGGCTTTTCAGTAGGAGAAAAGATTACATTTACTGATTATATAGGAAAGCAACATATCATTGAAATAGGACCTAGTCATTCTACAGATAAAGGGGGGAAAGCCACTTATTTTTATATTGACTTCCATCCAGAGATATTTGTGTTCAGGGAAGAAAAAGAAATCAAAGAGGGAAAACCTATTCTAAGTAAAGAAGAAATTGCATCCCTTGCAAAAGCAGGTGATATCAGGGCACCATTTAATGCATCTGTGCAAAAGGTGTGTGTAAAACCAGGTGATGAAGTAAGAGCTGGTGATGTATTGGCGGTGATTGAAGCCATGAAGATGCAGACCCCTATTGAATCAGTACTTACTGGTAAAATAGAACAGGTTTCAGTAAAGGAAGGGCAAGAAGTAAAGATGGGAGAAAGGCTAATACTTATCTCTTCTTCCTAAATCTAATGGTCTCTTAAAAAGAAAGAGCCTCTCTATTTTTAAAAGCTTGACCAGAGCTTATATTTATAATAATTTTGATAAAAAGCAATATATTTTAGGAGGCAGGTATGACGCCTATATTTAAAATAGAGGAAGAAATAGATGAATTCCAAAGAAGGGTAAGAGACTTTATGGATTCTATGTTCCAAACAAGTCGTTTCCCTTTGATGATCCCTAGACACTTCCTGCCTGCAACGGATGTCTTTGAAACAGAAGGGGAATTAATTGTGATTGTGGACATAGCCGGTTTAAAACAGGAAGATATACAATTGACCTTAAAAGGAAGTGTTCTTAAAATTTATGGAAATCGCTCTCCACGTGCAGGTTCTTATAAATACCATCAAATGGAGATAGATTATGGCCCATTTGAACGCTCGCTTTACCTGCCCGTTCCTGTGGATACACAAGAAATTTCGGCTACCTATAAAAATGGCTTTTTAGAGATAAGACTGGCCAAGAAGAAGACAAAGACCATAAAAGATATCCAAGTGAGTGAATAGAATGGCAAAGGTCTCCATTCCAAAAGAGTTACCCATCTTACCCTCTAAGGATTTGGTGCTCTTTCCCGGCATGGTACTGCCATTTATGGTGATGGAGGAGTCTTTATTCAAACTGGTAGATGATGCCTTAAGCGGTGATAAGATGGTGTGCCTTTTGACTATGAAAAGCGAAGAAAAGAAACTGCCAGAAAATTTACATAAAGTAGGTTGTGCTGCCTCCATTATGAAGATGATCAAAGTACCAGAAGCAGGTTTGAGGCTATTGATGCAAGGACTGGCAAGGATTAGTGTAGAAAAGTACACGTCTAAAGAGCCATATCTTAAGGCTATAGTAACTCCTCATTATGATCAGTATGAAAAAGACGTTGAATTAGATGCCTTAGTAACAAATGTACGTGGTCTTTTTCATAAGGTAATTGAGCTTTCACCTGCCCTCCCTCCAGAGTTGGATGTAGTAACTGCAAATATAGATGAACCTGGAGTATTGGCAGATATGGTAGCCTCTACCATAAATATTAGTAAATCAGATAAACAGGAGATATTAGAGACATTCAATGTAAAACAAAGGTTATTAAAAGCAATGGGTTTTCTCAATCGTGAGATTGAAACCTTAGAGCTGGCAAATAAGATTCAAAGCCAAGTAAAGGCAGACATGGATAAGGCTCAAAGAGAATTCTTTCTTAGGCAGCAACTTAAGGCTATTCATAAGGAATTGGGGGAAAAGGATGAACATGAGGCAGAGATTGAAAGATTAAAGACCAAAGTAGAACAAAAAATGCTTCCTCAAGAGGCAAAAAAGGAGGCAGAAAGGGAAGTAAATCGATTGGATAGGATGAACCCGGCTTCTCCTGAATATACAGTAGCAAGGAATTATCTTGATTGGATTTTAGAATTGCCATGGCAGGAAGGCACAGAAGATCGCCTAGATATAGGTGGAGCAAGAAATATTTTAGATAGGGATCATTATAATCTTGAAAGGGTAAAGAAGAGGGTCCTAGAGTATTTGGCAGTAAGGAAGCTTAAACCAGATGCCAAAGGCTCTATATTATGTTTTGTTGGGCCCCCTGGGACTGGAAAAACCTCCTTAGGCAGGGCAATTGCTGAGGCATTGGGTCGTAAGTTTGTCCGTATTTCTTTAGGTGGTATTCGCGATGAGGCAGAGATCAGGGGGCATAGGCGCACATATGTGGGGGCCATGCCAGGTAGGATTATCCAGAGTATACGCAAGGCAGGTTCTAATAACCCTGTATTTATGTTGGATGAGATAGACAAATTAGGATTAGATTTTAGAGGTGACCCCTCTGCGGCCTTATTGGAGGTACTGGATCCAGAACAAAACTATGCATTTACAGACCATTATTTAGGGGTAGAGTTTGACCTTTCTAAGGTAATGTTTATCACTACAGCCAATATTTTGGACACCATCCCTATGCCTTTGAGAGATAGAATGGAGGTATTGGAACTCCCTGGTTATACCGTGGCTGAGAAAGTCTTGATTTCAAAAAAATATCTTGTTCCTAGGCAATTGGCAGCAAATGGTCTTAGTGAAAGGCACCTAAGTTTTGAAGACGAGAGCATAAAAAAGATTGTTATGGATTATACTAGGGAGGCAGGTTTAAGGAATTTAGAACGTGAAATTGCCTCTATCTGTCGCCAGATTGCCACCAAGATTGCAGAAGGAAATGAGGTCTCAGTAGTGATAACAGCAGATAATGTAGAAGAATTTCTGGGTCCCCAAAAATTTTATTTTGAAGTAGCAGAAAGGACTATGGCACCCGGTATAGCTACAGCGCTTGCTTGGACACCCACAGGTGGTGAGATCATCTTTATAGAAGCCACAAAGATG
>LJNA01000002.1 GCA_001304365.1 Syntrophobacter sp. DG_60
GCATGCTATTTTGAAGCTACCAATGGCAATGAGAGATTTTTGATAAAAAGGTGGCGCAGCAAGATCGATGCCCCCTTTGCTTATAAAATTATAAGGGGAAGGATAAAGATAAAGAATGTAAAGGTACAAGTGCAAGCTAAGGCTATAAAAAAACAGATCCGAATAGAAAAAAATTTTTGTATTTCTGGGGAAAAGCTGGATAATTTTATCAAGGCCATCCAAGAGGAGGCTCAGAAGTTAAATCCTGAAAAACTTGAGGTTATTGCCGAAGGGGACACCCCTTTAGTTTCCTACTGTAGATTAGATAACAATTGTGTGGAGCGGATTTTAACAAGATGCATGGACAAATTTAACCAACAAGAATTTAAGTTACTAAGAGATTTCATCCTTCGACATAACCAGTATAATGACGTAATGACCCTAGTGATGAAAAAAAGATTCTCTATAAAATCTTCGAGTCAAGCATATAAACAAAAGAATCAGCCCGCCATATTGATTAGAAAGAAGAACATTATTTTATCTAGAGATTGAGGAAAACTAATTTCTCTTTTAGCCTTTTAGCCACATCTTTGGGCAAACCTATATCTTTTAAGCTTTTTACATCTGCCCTTTTTATCTCTTCTAAAGAATTAAAATGCCTCCAGAGAAGTGCCTTCCTCTTAGGGCCTAAGCCCGCTATATTGTCTAATAGGGATGAAACTATAGCCTTCCTATGTAAGCGTTTATAATAGGTAATGGCAAATCTATGGGCCTCATCGCGGATGTGCTTAAGAAGGATTAATGTTTTGGCATGGCCATTTAAAGCTAAAGGCTGTTTACGATTTTTTAGATAAATTTTATCTTCTTCACCTTCCCTTCCCTTTGCTATGGCAATAACCTCAATATCCTTTAGGCCTTGTTCAGCTAAGATCTTTTGTGCTATAGCAAGTTGCCCCTTTCCACCATCAATCATAACTAGGTCTGGCAATACCTCAGTATGGGAAAACCTGCGTTTTAGCACCTCCTCCATCATTCTATAGTCGTCTGGATGGCCTGAATACTCTAGTCTAAAATGGCGGTATTCGTCTTTATCTGAAAGGCTATTAGTAAATACTACCATAGAGGCCACTGCATACTGCCCCTTTATATTGGAGACGTCAAAGCACTCTATCCTCTTTGGAATCCTGGATAAAAAGAGCTCCCTTTTTAAGACTTCCAAGACATTGCTCTCCTTTAGCCTTGTTTCAACGCGCAATCTTGCATTATCCATAGCCATTTTTAAAAGCCTTAGCCTATCACCCCTTTTAGGACATAAAATGTTTACTTTATAATCTGCTTTCTCAGAAAGCCACTCCTCCAATACCCCTTTTTCTTCTAAAGGAAATGGAATAATTACCTCTTTTGGTATCATATCCTGCCTGAAATAGAATTGCTTAAAGAATTGAGAAAATGCCTCTTCCTTATCGCATCTTCTAAGGCTCAATGTATATTCTAGCTCTCCAATCAAAAGGCCATGCCTTATAAGCAGTATCACTACTTGCAGCCTCTTTTCTGAGGGGGTAGGAAAGTGGCCAAATACATCCCTATCACCAAAGTCACTAGAGACCATGCTCTGTCTCTCTAATGTGTACTTTACAGCCTTAATACGGTCACGATAGAAGGCCGCTTGTTCAAATTCCAATGCATCTGCTGCCCCTTTCATCTCCTTCTCTAAGTTTTCTAAAATTTCCTTTCTCTTTCCCTTTAGAAAAAGAGATGCCTGTTTTGCCAACCTTAAATACCTTTCTTCATTTACATAACCTATACAAGGGGCCAGACAGCGACCAATTTGGTAATTGAGACAAGGCCTTGTGCGGTTTTTAAATTCATGATCACTGCACTTACGCAATGGGAAAAGCCTATCCATGGCCCTCAGCGTTTCCCTTACTGCCTTAGAGGATGTAAATGGGCCAAAATAGGTAGCTCCATCCCTCTTCATCCTCCTTACAATGGTAATCCTGGGCCACCTCTGCTTTAAATCCAGCCTAAGATAAGGATAATTTTTATCGTCCCTTAAAACTACATTATAACGGGGGCAATAGCTTTTGATGAGATTGCACTCTAAAATCAATGCCTCTTTTTCTGAGGCAGTTACTAAATAGTTAACCTTATCTATATTTTTAAGCAGTGTTCTTGTCTTTGCAGAAGGGGGCTTTTGAAAATAGGTGTTTACACGCTTATAGAGGTCTTTTGCCTTGCCTATATAGATAATGTCCCCATCTTTATCCTTCATCAAATAGACACCAGGCTGGTGAGGAAGGCTATTTATGGGATCAGATCTTGATTTTTGAGTTTCCATTCTTCCTTTATTTTAATTTAGCTAATGGTAAATTTTTCTATAATCCCAGCCAATGTCTCTAATCGCCTTTGAGATAAATAATATCTTCCTACCTTTTGAGGTGTAGCACCATAGTCTTCTATTATTACCTGTTTCTTTAATTCCTCTAATGCCTCTTTCCCTTTTTCATTTAATTCCAATTGCCACTCTAGTAGAACATTTTTTACCGGACGCAGCTCTTGCTGCTCGCCATAAGATAGGGCATCAATTTCTATATCTTTAGGCAAGTCATCAAGTTCACGCAATATAATCAGAAAATTTTTTTCATCTACTATGATGTATGCATCGTTAAATTTCATCTTGCCCTCCTAAAAGCAATTTTTTATATGAAAAAGATCCTTGTAAAAATCATTCTCTCGAAAAACAATATATTTTACCATAGTCATATAGGTTTGGTAATCACCCCATTTAACTGCTTTATAAGCTATAAAACTTATATGAAAAACAACTATCTGTAAACAGCCTTTAGAGACTTCTGAAGAAACCTCTATGCCATGAAAGAATAGTGTACCAAGTGCTTCCCAAGCTTCCTTTTTCACTTTGAGGGGTAAACCCGTCAAACTCCCCAAAAATAGAGGGGCATAGCCCGTCACTCTGGGAGCACAAGCCCCCAGACCCCCAATAAGGAAAATGCCTTTTTCGGGGGTTTCAGGGGGACGCAGACCCCCTGAAGAGAGACGACTAAAGTCGTCCTTATTTGGGGTTTCAAAGGGGTGTAGTCCCTTTGTGTATTGACATTTTTCCCAATATATGCCAATCCAATAATAAATAATAATGGGTAATGCCTTAATTTCTGTAAGTGATAAGAGAAATTTATTAGAACTGTGCCGGGCTTTAAACCAACATGGTTTTTCTATTTATGCTACCCCAGGTACCTCTAAAGGTCAGGTAATTCGAGCAAAAAAATCTTTATGGGAAGAGCAGTGGCATCAGGAATTTGTCAGCATAGGGGTAAAGGAAGTGGTCTATGGCTTTTGCGTAGGTCTTAAGAATAAGTCTGACTTCATAAAAAATTGCCTGTATTATTGTTTGACCAGTGGGGAGACCTTCGGATTTAAAAAGATCAACAGAAACATTGATAAAAATATAGATGTTTTGATAATAGTACCTGAAATACCTCATGATATAGGTGGATTTAATCTCATATATTTTGGGTTGAAAAATGATTCTGTAGTAGTAACAGACCCCAGTGACTATGCACTTTTGATAGATGCTTTAGAGCATGAGTATTTATTTGAGAAAACAAAAAAAGAACTAGTAGATAGAAGTGTGCATCGTTTTGATTCCTGGATGAAACAAGTAACGGAGGAAATAGGCAAAATACTTTAACATTCTAACCATACAAAAGCGAAGAACCTATTTTAAAACTAGCGAACCACAGTAAAATGTCTACTTATTATCTGTATAATATGTAGTTTTTTATCTACATCCCCATTGGGTAAAAATGAGGTAATACCTGTAACCCCATGGAAATTTTTTAGCATTAATATGGATTGTATGTCCCATGTTTGTTGGCTCAGTAGATAAACCAGCATTTTACCTATATCATAGGCCTGAGCAGCTAAATATTGGGGTGGCTCATTATATGTTGCCTTAAACTCCTTAACAAACTCTATTACCCAAGGTTCTGTGGCCTTCTCAGTAAATCCTACTGCAAAATAGGCAGTCTTAAATTGCCCCTTAATCAGTTTAATAAATTGGGGAGTGTACCAAAGATCGGTTCCAAGAAAGACTAAATCCCTTTTAGCATAGAAGGCAAACTGCGATATAATCAGGGCAGCCCTTAAAGGTTCGTCTGGGATAAATATGGCATCAAAATGAGATTCAATGATAGTCTTTATTTGGTGTTTAAAATCTTTGGTATCGGGGGAATAAACTATATCTTTAATAATCTTCCCTCCATAACCAAAGACTGTGGTTTTAAAGACCTTAGAGAACCCCTCCCCATAACTATTTTTTGGATGAAGAATGGCAAAGGAAGAGAAATTTAACTGATTAAATACATAATTAACCAGGTTTTTTACCTGGATTTCTGGTGTTATAAAATCTCTAAATACAAAATCACCTATATCTGGAATATAAGGCTTAGGGCTAAGTACTACAATAGGAATACCCGAAATCTGTGTCTTGTTACAAACTGCTTCTACAGCCTCGTCTTGAAGCAGACTAATAATTACCATAACACCTTTTTTCTCTAAGGCTTCAACCCCCATAGTTGCTTGATGAAGATCATTTTGGGTATCCCAGACAAAAATTTTGTAAGGCAGGGATGGATTATCAAAAATGCCTAAAGCTAACATTAATCCATTTAATATTTGTTGGCCAGAAGATTGTTGTGGCCCAGAAAGTGGCAGGAGGCAACCAATACCATATACAGGCTTACCTTTTATGCCTGCCCCTAAGGCAAGAGAAGGCAAAATAGATAAGTACAGGTAAGAAGTAAGAAGTAAGAAGTAAGAACTTATTTTTGATAGTGGTGGCAATGCCAACCCATTCCTCACTTGATTTGTAGGAATCAATGTGTGCTTACTTGAGCCCCTTTGGCCACTACTACTAAGGCAGGCCTCAATAGTCGATCATGAAGCAAATATCCCTTCTGATATTCCTCTACTATGATGTCTTCCTTTTGCTCACTATCTTCTTTTACTTCTACAGCTTCATGAATATGGGGGTCAAATTTTTTCCCTATTGCTTCTATAGGTTTAACCCCAAATTTCTTTAAACGATCTTGAAAAAGTTTCAAAGTAAGTTCTACACCCTCTGATAGTTTATCTAAACCTGTGGAAGATTTAACATGGGCTATGGCCCTTTCTAGGTTATCCAAGATGGGCAAAAGTTCTTTAATAAGGGCCTCATTTGCGAATTTGGCATATATCTTCTGCTCCTTCTCTACTTGTTTACGATAATTTTCTAATTCAGCCATGGCCCTTAGCCATAGGTCATAGTTTTTTTCAGCCTCTTTGCTTTTTTCCTCAAGTTGGGACTTGAGGGCCTCAATATCCTCGTCTTTCTTCTCTTTTTCAACCTTTTCTTCACCCATAAGTTCACTCCATTAAACAGTTTTTGTCAAAATATCGCTTACCACTTCTGCAGTATATTCCACTAAGGGAATTACACTAGAATAATTCATACGGATGGATCCAATGACGCCCAAAGTCCCTGCTACTACATCCCCCCATGTATAAGGAGAGGCAATAATACTGCAACCCTTTAGACCCTGCTCTTCAATTTCTGAGCCAATGAATACTTGTAATCCTCTCTCATTCATTGTTTTATCCAAAAGACGGACAATTATACTTTTTTCTTCGAATGCCTTTAGCAGTAATCTCATTGCTCTAACATCGGCGAATTCTGGATAGCTCAGGATGTTAATAGTTCCCTCAATATAGAGATCTTTATCTTTATCCATTTGTAACACTTGTTGACTCAACTGGAATATGTCAGCCCACATCTCATCAAACTTATCCCTATCCTTTTGCATTTCCTTTACTAACTGATGCTTCACTTCGGCCAAAGGTTGATCTGTAAAAGTTGCATTGAGATAAATGGCAAAGCGATTTAAATCATGTTGGGTGATATCTACATTAAAGGGGATAATCTTATGATATACACTCCCTGTAGAATCGATTAAAATGGTTAAAATGAGGTTATCTTTTAATTTGACAAACTCAATATATCTTAAAACCATATTAGAAAATCTTGGGACTAAAACAATGCCTGCTTGATGAGAATAAGTAGATAGGATTCTTGAGCTTTCTTTTAAGATATCTTCTAGATTATAATTGTCTTTTAACAAACGTTGTTTAATTGTTTCTCTTTGTTCACTCTTTAAGGGTTGACATTCTAATAAGGTATCTATATAAAAGCGCAGCCCTAATTCTGTTGGTATCCTGCCTGCTGAAGTATGAGGTTGAAAAAGCAACCCCATCTCTTTTAAATCAGCCATGATATTTCGGATAGTTGCTGGGCTAAATTTTAAATTATATTGCTTCCGCACAGTGTGTGAACCCACAGGTTCCGCAGTTTGAATGTACAGGTCCACTACTGCCCCTAAAATTTTCTTTTCTCGTTCAGACAATTTCCGCTTCATTTTAGCACTAGGCTTTATAGAGTGCTAAATAGAAAATTAGTAACCTTTGTGGGTATTGTCAAGTATAAAAAAAGATTTACTTTAGCATTTCCTTTAAACAGTTGGCATTATTATACATATCAGAGTTATTAAACATAAAATAACCCACATCTGCTGCCATCTCTAGAATCTTTTCTAATTCACTATCTGAATAAGAATATTTATAGGTGCGTAAATCACCATGGAGTCTAAAATAGGTAAATCTCCAAAAACAGGTGGGCCATGCAAAAACGGGTCAACTGCATGGATGAGCCCAGCTTCTTTACAAATGTCTTTAATAATTTCAGGGGCCCAATCCCTTCCACGTGGTTCCCAGATAAAGATGCCTTTTTCTTTATAGTCTTTAAAAAATGTTAGGAGATTTTTTATACTTTCATCTGTGGGCTTAAAAAAGGCCGGTGTTTGAAACACAAATTTTTTGGCATTAACCTCAGCAGCACGTAAAAAGAATACCTCTATTATCTTTTCTGTTACAGGATTTAGTCTAAAGCCACCACAAAATTTCCTTTCTTCTTCAGTTAAATCAGCTCTACGATAAGTGGGGCTAGTGGGTAGGTGGGTGATATACTGAGGTGCTTTGAGGATAAATTCAAAATCATCTGGGGCCTTGCTTTTCCAGTTTTTAACCTGTTTTTCATTAAGTGTGCGATAAAAGCTTTGTTGAATCTCTATGACAGAAAACTCTTTAAAATACCTATCCTGTGATATAGGAAAGCCACAACAACCTATTTTAAACATCTATTTCTTTTTCAATTTCTTTTGCTTTGTCATTTTTATTTTATCTTTAGTAGATTTTCTTAACCTTAATCGGCGCTTATGCTCGCCATACTTTCCAAATCTTCCACCTTTTTTCATCACTTTATCTTCTCTATAGCCTTCAATATATCTTTAAAATACAGTCCATACGGCCTTTTTTCTTTATATCATGAAAACAACATACTGTGAAGCAATGATCTTACCTATACTTCCTTCTAGAGCTAGCTAAGGATATCCTTACCTATAAGCTTGATTATGGAGATTTAGACCATCTTGACTTGAAAAATTTGTGTAAAGCCACTCTTCTATTGCCTTATTTAGAAGCTGATAAAATCGCTCTGAGCCACCTAGCCCTCTTCGCCCAAAGTAATAGTTGATTTCTAAAAAAAGTGGCCTATTGTCTGAATAAAGAATGTCTATAGCAGCTAGATTAATGCCTGTAGCCTTGTAAAATCTTTCTAGTAAGTTATTTAATCCATTCTTAATAGCCTTAGATACTTCATGGTCAATAATAGCCCCTTTTCTAACATTTGTTTGCCATTCACTTTTGTCTTTTTGTATCCTCCAATAATAAAAACGCCTTTCTCCAATAATGACTACCCGTAAATCACGGTCTGTAGGGATATATTTTTGTAAAATAAAGCCTTCATTTTTTCCTAAAAGTGCCAATTTTTCTCTTAAGTCAGCGTCGTTTTTTATTAAAAATACCATTTCCCCTTCACCACCCCAGTCACCCTTTAATAAGAATGGATAAGAAAAAGGCATGCCTTTTAAATTGGTATGCATCTTATAAAAACCTTCTATGTTAAGATAAACATAAGTAGGGGGGTGGGGCATACCAAAAAGCTTAAAAAGAAAGGCATCTCCTACCTTACCCTGACCAGGGAAACGACAGTCATAATTGGGAAAGACATGCTTGCAGTGTAAACGACAAAACCAGTAAAGCTCCCCTTTACAACCTTGAGGCAAAATTATGGCCCTTGCTCTCTTGACCAAATCCCTTTGTGCCTTAGACAGTGACTTTCCTGCTAAAAGGATATTGATGTCTGCTTTAATACAAGGATGGAAGGAGAGGACAAAGCCTTTGAGTTCAGCCATTTGCTGAAATTGTTAAATAAGGTTCCCACTTTTTGAATTTTTTGGTGGAGACCCCTTCTATCTTTAAAAGTTCCTCTAGGCTTTTAAATGGGCCGTGGGTCTCTCTATATACAATGATCTTTATAGCTATCTTATAGCCCACACCGGGCAGTGTCACTAAATCCTCTATACTGGCCTTATTTAAATTGATAAGGCTAATTTCTTGTGGAAAGGAACTATATTGAAATCCCCTTATTAGCACACTAAAGAAAAATACACTCCCTAGCAAAATTAACATCTTCCTTTGTTTACTATCTTTCATCTTTAAACAATTTATATACGATACTGTCCACCAATGCCTGAAGGCTGGCCTCTAAAATATCATGAGAAACCCCTACTGTTTGCCAACTACCCTGCCTATCCTTTGATTCTATCAAAACTCTTATCTTTGCCTCTGTACCAGGCGTACCTGGTAACACCCTTACCCGATAATCTACCAGAACCATCTCTTTAAGATTTGGATAAGAATCCTCTATGGCCTTCCGCAATGCCCTGTCTAAGGCATTTACTGGTCCTTGCCCTAAAGACATAGCATGTCTTGCCTCACCATTTACCTCAACCCATATTTCTGCCTCAGCAACAGGCCTGCCCTCTGATGTATTGTAGTCGTGCACTCTATATGTAAGGAGTTTAAAATAAGCTGGTAAGGCACCGCAAACACGACGCATCATAAGTTCAAATGATGCCTCAGCTACATCAAATTGAAATCCTTGACTTTCTAAGGTCTTTACCTCCTTCAAAATACTTTTTATGTGTCTTTCTCTCAGAATTAAACCGTATTCTTTTGCCTTGCTTAAGATAGTGCCTTTTCCAGAAAGTTCAGAGACCAAAATACGCCTGCTGCTACCTACCTTTTCTGGTGGAATATGCTCGTAAGTATTAGGATTACGCTCTACAGCGCTTATATGTACTCCGCCTTTATGAGCAAAGGCACTGCCTCCAACATAAGGTAAGTATTTGGGATGTGGGACATTTAAAAGTTCTGTAACAAAACGTGAGAGGTGGGCAAGTTTTTTTAACTGCTCGTCACTTACGCAATTAATCCCCATCTTTAACTTTAGGGCAGGTATAACAGAACATAGATTTGCATTACCACACCTCTCTCCTACCCCATTTATGGTACCTTGAACTTGGCTGGCCCCTAACCTCACAGCCAGTAGGGTATTAGCCACAGCCATTTCTGCATCATTGTGGGCGTGGATGCCCCAATTAAGCCTTGGAAATCTATTTTTGATGGCCCTTACGATCTGTTCAATCTCATGGGGCAATGTCCCACCATTTGTATCACATAAGATGATACAATCTGCAGAGGCCTCTATGGCCTTGCCTATAGTAGCTAATGCATATTCTGAGTTTCTTTTAAAACCATCAAAAAAATGTTCTGCATCATAAAATAGCTTTTTTACACGGGGCCTTAAATAAGCCAAAGAATCATAGATAATCTCTAAGTTTCTTTCTAAAGCTATACGCAGGGCATCCGTTACATGCAGATCCCAACTCTTTCCAAAAACGGTAATTACCTCTGTCTTGGCCTCTAAAAGGGCATTTAGATTTTTATCATTTTGAGGTAAAGTGCGGGGGTGATGGGTACTGCCAAAAGCTACAATCTTTGCCTTCTTTAAAGAAAGATTCCTAACCTTTTTAAAAAATTGGATATCTTTGGGATTAGAACCAGGCCAACCGCCTTCAATATAATGCACACCCAATTCATCCAATCTTTGAGCAATTTTTAATTTGTCTTCTAGTTGTAAGTTGAAATCCTCGGCCTGAGTGCCATCCCTTAAAGTAGTATCATAAATCTCTACCATCATGGTAATCCCTTATTTAGAATAAATGCATCATGCAACACCTTGGTTGCTTTTTCTGTCAGTTTTTCATCCATAACACAGGAAATCTTTATCTCTGAAGTGCTAATCATAAGGATATTTATACCTGCTTGAGCAAGCGCAGAAAACATTTTAGCTGCCACTCCGGAATGACTTCTCATCCCTACCCCTATAATAGATACCTTGGCAATGTGCTCATCCCCTAAAACCCTCTCAGCTCCAATTCCGCTTGCTACATTACGGGTAATCTCCATGGCCTGATGAAAATCTGCCTTGGGCACAGTAAAAGTCACATCGGTCAAGCCCTCGGCACTAGTGTTTTGGATGATCATGTCTACTACTATACCTACTTCACCAATAGGCTCAAAGATTTGAGCAGCTATACCAGGTCTATCGGGTACCCTAGTGATAGTAATTCGCGCTTCATTTTTATCATGAGTTACTGCTGCTACTACTATTTTTTCCATCTCAGGTTCTTCCTTTACCACCATAGTCCCCTCCACTTCAGTAAAAGATGACCGGACATGCACCGGCACATTATACTTCTTGGCAAATTCTACAGACCTAATTTGTAGAACCTTTGCCCCTAAACTTGCTATTTCCATCATCTCATCGTAGGAAATGCGTGATATCTTGACGGCATCTCGACAGATTCTTGGATCGGCTGTAAATACCCCTTCTACGTCAGTATATACCTCACAAAGGTCTGCTTTAAGTGCTGCAGCTAGGGCCACAGCAGTGGTATCAGAGCCACCACGGCCCAGTGTGGTAATATTCCCATGACTATCTATACCCTGGAAACCTGCTACCACAACAATGTTCCCCTTTTTGAGTTCCTGTTGCAAAATGGGTGAATCTATTTTATCAATCCTTGCCTTACCAAAGGCATTATTTGTAAATATCCTTGCCTGAAAGGCCACTAAGGAAGTGGCGTTATATCCTATATCTTTAAGGGTCATAGTGAGCAAGGCTGCAGAAGTCTGCTCTCCTGTGGCCAACAGTGCATCAAGCTCCCTCGGGTCAGGCTCTTTACTCACTTGGTGGGCCAATTCAATGAGCCTATCGGTTTGACCTGTCATGGCCGAGACCACTACTACCAGCTTGTGCCCCTGATCATAGGCCCTTGCTATGCGATAGGCAACATTTTTGATCCTGTTTACATCTCCTACCGAAGTCCCCCCGTATTTTTGAACAATGAGCATGCATTTTTTTATATCACAATTATCCTTGATGTAAATAGATTCACTTTTTCCCTCGTAAGATAAGCTTTACAGGCACTTGCTGGAATCCTAATCCCTCCCTGATCTTATTGACCAAAAAACGCCTGTAGGTATCAGGTACACTATGAGGATAATTGGTGAATATGATAAAAGTGGGTGGTTTGATATAAGCTTGGGTAGCATAATAAAGTTTCACCCTTTTATTACCGGGTGCAGGGGGCTGATATCCGGCAGTCAATTCCTCTATAAATCTATTTACCTTGGCTGTTGGGATACGATTGGTATATACCTGATAGAGCTTATCAATCAAGGGGAAGATTTTATTTATCCCGGTACCCCTTAAGGCAGAAATAGTTAAAATAGGGATAAAAACAGCAAAACTCAATTTTTTTTGAATAGCTCTAAGATATTCTTCCTTAAATTGCCTTGTTTTTGGCATTAAATCCCATTTATTAATTGCCACTACAATGCATTTCCCCTTATCTAAGGCATAATTTACAATATGTAAGTCTTGATGTGTAATACCTTCTTCTGCAGAGAGCAATAAGATTACTACATCACTTCTGTCAATACTTTTTAGTGCACGCTTTATGCTGTATCTTTCTAAATGGGACTTAATTTTTGCCTTCCTCCTTAGGCCTGCTGTGTCTATCAGTACATAATCTCTTCCCTGAAAATGAAATGGTGTATCAATGGCATCCCTAGTAGTGCCTGGCATCTCACTTACTATACTACGCTGATAGCCCAAGATATAGTTAAATAAAGAAGACTTTCCTACATTGGGACGTCCTATTATGGCTATATTAATAGGTTCTACCTTTTCTTCTAAAATCTCCTTTTTAGGCAAAAGGCTTATTGTTTCAGACATAAGTTCATCTATGCCCCTACCATGCAAGGCAGAAATGGGGAATATCTTTTTTATCCCAAGCCTGTAAAAGTCATAGATCTTAAATAAATGTGTCTCATCATCCACTTTATTTATGGCAAATAAGACAGGCCTTTTTGCCTTACGCAATAAATTTACTAACTCCATATCTAAAGATGTAGGGCCTATGCGGCTATCTGCCAAAAAGATAATGGCATCTGCCTCATCTATAGCTACCTTGGTCTGGGAAAGTACTTGAGTTAAAATGGCGTTTTTTTCTTTGGGTAAAAATCCGCCTGTATCAACTACGGTCAATGGCGTATTATCCCATTCAATATGGGCATAGATACGGTCTCTAGTCACCCCGGGTGTGCTATCCACAATGGCCTTCTTTCTTCTTATCAAACGATTAAATAAGGTAGATTTCCCAACATTTGGGCAACCTATAATGGCAATTATTGGCTTTTCCATATCTTGTAGGCCTTTTTTATGATATTTATTAATTCAGGCGATAATTCAAGCCTATTTAACTGGCCCAGTGACTGGAAGCTAACATCCTTTACATCTGAATTTGCAACAGGACTACCTGCCAAAATACTACACAAAAAGTCAATAATCACATAATGATACACCATTTCCCCTTTTTTGTCAGGGGTAGCTGCATTTTTACAGTAGCCCCGTGGAGTGAGATTTACTATTTCATAGGGCTTACATCCATAATTAATCTATTTTGAAACCTAGCAAGCTTTCTTTTTTAATTCTGCTGGATTTAACCGATCATTTTCAGCCCTAGCCTTTCTTTGGCTTTCTCAGGCACATAAAGAGAATCAAGCACCCTCTGGTATGAGGTCTTTGCTTTATTATACCTTTTTATCACCTTACTACCCAGCGTGTGGACATAATTAGGGCCTATTTATCACAAACCCGGGAACTAAGCATTTCGCTCTTCGTGCACTGGTTTGTGGTTTCGGTAAACTGGTGGGATATTTATTTAGAACGTGGCAAACCTGGGTGGTATAAATATTGCATTTTCACGTTAAATGTGCAGTAGAAAAATTTAGAAGATTATGGTAAATATAATTATCAATTTATAGGAAGAATAAATGAACCCAGCTCGATTATTTAAAGTTAGGTCAAATTGCTACTTGTCTTAGAAAGTATACAAAATGAAAGATAAAACCAAAGAGCAACTTATAAATGAATTGGTAGAAATGCGAAGGCGAATTACTGAATTGAAGAAATCAGAAACCAAGCTCAAGCAGGCGGAGGAAACATTGAGAGAGTCTGAAGAAAAGTACAGGGATCTGGTTGAAAGGATGATAGACGTCATATATACCTTGGATATAGCGGGAAATGTAACTTCTGTAAATAAGGCTGTGAAAACCTTGCTTGGGGTCAAACCTGAGCAAGTTATTGGTAGGATTTTTACCAAGTGGATTCCAAAAGAGGTATTGCCGCAAGCAATGGCAGACTTTAAGAAAATTCTCAAGGGAAAGGAAGTCACTTCTGAAACAATTCTGGTTGACAAGGACGGAAAACTGCACAATGTTGAATTCAGTTCAACACCTATAATAAAAGACGGAAAAGTTGTGGGAACCCGTGGCATAGCTAGAGATATCACCGAGCGCAAGCAGGCGGAGGAGGCACTGTGGGAAAGAGAAGCATTTAATTTTGCATTATTCCAATACAATCCTATGGAAACCATAGTTGTGGATCTTGAGGGAAGAGTAGTCAAAAGCAATCTGGCAAAAAAGGCCTCAGGTAACAAATTGCCTAACATTGGGGATGTGATGTATAAGGATTATGCTGGGAGGCACGAGATCGACATGTATGCCGAATTGATAAACTGCATTAAGTCGGGCAAGGTAAGAGAGCTTCCTGAACAAAAATATGGTGAGAGGTTCTTGTCTATAACAATATCACCTTTCCCCCAGGGAGCTATCATAATATCAAGAGACATCACCGAGCGCAAGCAGGCGGAGGAGGCACTTAAGAAGCAGGATAAGGAGAGGATGGACTTCATAAATGCCCTGATTCATGAAATTAAGACTCCTCTTACTGCCATGGTTGCCTCCTCAAAACTGCTAAAAGGAGAGCTATTAGCCGATTCCCCTCTTCTTTATGACCTAGCTAAAAATCTCGATACAGCCATCCATAACTTGAACCGAAGGATCTTAGAACTGACAGAGTTTGCTAAGCTCCAGAGCACTGAACTTGTCCTTTACTTGCAGCCTGTTGATATTTATCAGCTAGCCAAAGATGTTGCTACCCAGGTTAGCACTCTGCTACAGAATAAAGATCAAACCCTCAGTCTTGAGCTACCTACTTCCCTTCCCCGGGTTGATGCTGACCCAGACCGAGTAGTTCAGGTTCTTCTGAACCTGCTGACTAATGCCAGCAAATTCAGTCCTCCCAATAGTGAAATATGCCTTCAGGCTTATCAGGTAGATACTCAGCTCATACTGGAGGTGCACGATTGTGCTCCACCCATTGGGCCCAAAGAAGCTAAACTTATCTTCAACCCCTACTACCTGGGTAAAGAGGCAGGGGGCGTGGGGCTGGGGCTTTCTATCTGTAAGCGTCTAGTAGAGCTTCAGGGAGGAAAAATTTGGGTGGAAATCCAGGACAAAGGTAATAGCTTCAAGTTCTCCTTGCCCTTGGTAAGCAAGTTGGGGGATAGAATATGAAAGTCCTGCTCATCGAGGATAGTCCAGAGATAGTAAACACCCTTTCCCTTACCTTTAAGCTTCACTGGCCAGAGGCTACTCTTGCCTCCACTGATAAGGGAGCTGAGGGAATAAAGATGGTGGAAACTGAATCCCCTGATATCGTCATCTTGGATATTAACCTTCCTGATATGAGTGGATTTAAGGTGCTAGAGGACATCAGAGAGGAGGTAATAGATAAAGTCAGAGGGCTGGAGACGGGCGCTGACGACTATATTACCAAGCCTTTTGACCCGCTTGATTTCTTGGCTCGTGTGAAAGCAGTCTTACGTCGCACTGGCATATATTACCCCGAGGATGAAGAACTACCCCCATTAGTTGCAGGAAACCTTACTATTAACTTCTTCACCAGGAAAGTTCTCCTAGGCGATCAGCAAGTACACCTCACTCCTACCGAATATAAGGTGCTCCATTGTCTAGCAAGGAATGAAGGAAGGATAGTGACACAAGAAACCCTAAGGCGGCGGGTTTGGGGTAGTGCAAGGTATGTTGATGCCAGCGCACTTAAGAAGTATATTTACCAACTGCGCACTAAGCTAGGTGATACCTCTAGGCCTCCGCGAATAATCCTCAGCGAGCGCGGGGTAGGCTATAAGTTTGTTAAGCCTAAATAGGCGTGAGTGTTCAGCCGTCAGTGGTCAGCTTTCAGCTTTTGGATGAATGATGCATAGTTAACTCATAGTGGTAGTAAAAGATATGACCTATGAGCTATCAGCTACGTCAGGGTTTACCCTGATCGCTAATCGGTAAACGCTTACAGTAATACTGTAACCTTTCTCCACTAATCGTTACCGAATTTCCACCAAATCTCCACCACTGGTTACCTTACCGGCACTAGGATCGTTACTTTCCTAGTGTATAATGTGACCATGAAGAAAATAGTGGTTATTGTCCTTGCCACCGATGGCTACGACTTCTGGGGAGGGATTGCCTCAACTTTAGCCCGTTCCGGCTTTGAACTGATAATAACCTCACCTGGTTTAGGGCTAGAGCTGATGGATAAGATCTCCCCGGATGTGGCTATTGTGAGGGATAACCCCCCTCAGCTTGATGGTTACCAGTTCTGCCAAGAAATACGCCATTTATTTGACCTGCCTCTTGTCCTTTTGGGTAAGAAGCCAGAGAAGGAGACTTATACCCAAGCTCTAGAAGCCGGGGTCGACTTCTACATGACCTGGCCGCTGCATCACCTGGAGCTGGCGGCTAGAGTAAGGGCCTTGCTACGGCGGCAATACTATACTCTCAAAGAGAAAAATAAGGTGTTGGCTCAGCAAATTAAGCATTTCAAAAGAAGATATTGGCGGGCAGACTATAAACTTTCCATAAGCTATTCTCTTATTAAACCCAAGCTCCATATCAGTGGAAAATCTAAAACTATTAATATAAGTAGAGGCGGAGTGATGTTTTCTGTTGACCAACTCATTAGTGCCCATAGCCTGTTAGATCTTGAGCTTTCCTTACAACCTGAACTGATAGTTAGGGCACTGGGTGAAGTAAAGTGGGAAAAGAAAATAGATGGCATCTATCACATAGGTGTCGAATTTATAGAGATAACAGAGGAAGATAAACATAAAATAGCAGATTGTATTTATAAATCATAGCAAAACAATTGTTAAAAATCAGGTGCTAGTTAGTGACTAAGAAAGAGCGATTGAGTTGAAAGCAGACGGGTATCTGACAACATGGGAAGAAAAGAATGTAACTGACGGAGCGGAGCTATGCTCTTAAAATGGTATGCAATATACACATCCGCACGGCATGAACAGAGGGTATATGACAGGTTGGTTAACAAATCTATTCATGCATTCCTTCCCAAAATGGAGGTATGGAGTAGGCGGAAGGATCGAAGAAAAAGGATACAAGTCCCCCTCTTCCCAGGTTATTTATTTGTAAATGTAGATTTAGATCCCTATGTAAGGTTAGAAATCTTAAAGACCCCAGGAGTAGCCTATATTTTAGGAAATAATGGAAAACTTACCCCTATACCTGAGAGTCAGATAGCCTCTATCCAGACATTGCTTAAAAACGACGTTTTGATAAGACCTTACCCTTATCTTAAGATAGGGCAGAGAGTAAGGATAGTTAATGGCCCCCTCATCGGATGTGAAGGTATCTTACTTAGGAATAAAACAAACAAACAGAAATTGATTATTTCTATAGACCTGCTTAAACAGTCTATATCCACAGAAATAGACGAATTTGATGTAGAACCCATATAAAGGAGGATGGGATAATGAAGCTGCAAGAGTTTTTTAAAGAGGTTCTTGTCACAAATAAGGGTCATGTAGTTTTTGTAATCTTTGCATTGTTGACAACCAGTGTTCTAGGTTGCGCCTCAAATGTACCAGTCATTAGGCCAGATGAATCCTCACACATAGGGGTAATAAGTGGCCCAGAACGCAATTACTACTTACAGCCTGGCGATCAAATAGACGTAAAATTCTTTTATGACCCGGAACTGAATGAGACAGTGACCATCCGCCCCGATGGAAAGATATCCTTGCAACTGGTAGAGGAAATTGAAGCGACTGGACTCACACCAGCTGAACTAGACAAAATAATTACTGAGAGATACGGGGAAGAGTTAGAACGTCCTGAGGTTGCAGTTATTGTCCGGACCTTTGGGGGACAAAAGGTTTATGTGGGAGGTGAAGTCAAATCTCCAAAAACTCTCACCCTAACAGGTGATTTAACTATAATGCAATCCATAATCGATGCCGGTGGTTTAACAAAAAGTGCCAAAAAGACGGAGATCATTGTTATTCGTCGAGGGTCCGATTATAAACCAGTTCCATACAAAATCAATTTAGAGAAATTGCTGGCAGGCCAGGAGAAGGATATCAGGCTCCAGCCCTTTGACATAGTTTATGTGCCAAAATCCACTATTTCTAATGTCAATGAATGGATAGATAAATATGTCCGACTCATGATTCCCATTCCCATTAGCGTGGGCTATTGGTGGGGTGCTAATTAACCTTTATTTACAGGAGGGGCACTATGGCTGAAAACAATAAAGCTACATCACTGAGAGATTTTTTATACGTGGTCTTCAAACACAAGACAAAAATCCTTACTATGTTTCTGGTCACGGTGATCACAGTGGCAGTAGGCTCTTTTATAATGAAGCCCACCTACGAAGCAAGCTCCAAGATCTTGATCAAGTTTGGCCGTGAGAACATCTATATCCCTCCCACTGCCCCTGATTCTAGTCCTATAGTTAGCTTCGATAATCGCCAGGAAGAAATAAATTCAGAAATCGAGATTTTGAACAGCCGAAACCTCATTGAAAAGACTATCAGGACCTTGGGGGTTGAAAATATTTATCCAAAACTGCTTAAAGAGAGCAAAGGCCATAAAAAAGGAGAACTCACTCCTTTTGATGAGGCGGTACTTATGGTCCAAAAAAAGCTGAATATGGAGGGAGTAAAAAAATCTGATGTTATCAATGTCAAATTTCAACACCATGAACCTCATATAGCAGCCAATGTGGTCAACACCTTAGTCAACTTTTATCTAGATCATCACTTAAATGTTCACAAGAATCCAGGGGGGTATAGGTTCTTTAAAGAGCAGGTTACTGTTGCAGAAAACAGACTGAAAAGGTCGGAACAGGCCTTAGAGAGCTTTAAAGACCGGTACCGCATTAGCTCGTTAGATCGCCAAAAAACACTTATCTTAGAACAAGTCTCAGAACTTCTGGCAGCTTTTAAAAAAACCCAGAGGCAGATCCATGAAACTCAAAGCATGATTAATGAGATTAAAAGACAGCTTGCAGGAAATCCGCAGGAGATTACCATCGGCATGGAAATGGACCGCAATCCTGAGGTCATCGCTTCTTTAAGGGGAAAACTGATTGAACTACAAAGCATTGAGCAGCAACTCCTCACCAAATACAGGGAACAGAGCCGAAAAGTGCAAAATAAGCGCATGGAAATTGGTAAAGTGAAGAAAGTCTTGGCGAAAGAGGAGTTAAAAATCTATCAGGCAGATCTTAAAGCCCTAAGGATCAGAGAGGCAAGCCAAAGGGCTCATCTGGCTGAATATCAAAAAGAACTCAATAAGCTCAACGACCTTGAGATGGAGCTCAGGCGCTTAGAGCGCCAGCGCGATATCGACGAAAAGAATTATCAGCTTTGTCTTACCAAGCTTGAGGAAAGCCGCATATCGGATAACATGGATATGGAAAAAATAGCCAATGTGAGTGTCATCCAGCCAGCCCTGGTCCCACTCAAGCCAGTTAAGCCCAAGAAGTCGCTTAATATTATCCTAGCTATCATCTTGGGTACAGTAGGCAGTTTGGGCCTGGCTTTCTTTTCAGAATTCATGGATCACTCCTTTACAACCGCAACTGATTTTGAGGAAAAACTGGGGATGCCACTACTGGCATCAATACCGGAATTTAAACCTTCGTACTAAAAGGAGTCTTAAAGGCCGTGTATACCAAATTTTTTGGATTTAAAGAATCTCCGTTTAATCCCAATCCTGACCCGAACTTCCTCTACCTGAGCCAAAGCCACAGGGAAGCCCTGGCATCCATGGTTTATGGTATTGAGCAACGCCGTGGGTTTATAGCCATAATAGGAGAGGTGGGGTCTGGAAAGACTACCTTAATCCATTCAGTTATAAGGAGCTTGAATAACAAAACTCAAACCGCTTTTATACCATTTCATTGCGGTACATATTCTGATCTGCTTAGAAACATCCTTGTGGAATTCGGTATTAATACGGAAGGAAAGAGTGACCTTGAGCTACGTTTGCAATTCCAGAATTTTGTAATTGATCAATTTCAAAGGAGTGGAAATGTTGTCTTAATCTTTGATGAAGCACAAAATATGAGTCCTGAAGTGCTGGAGCAATTGCGCCTCCTTTCAAATTTAGAAAGTCCACAGGAAAAACTTTTTCAAATTATCCTTGTGGGGCAACCGGAGCTATCCAAAAAGCTCAGCCAAGCAGAATTGCGGCAACTCAGGCAGCGCATAGGCGTCCGCCGTGAAATTGAACCCCTCACTGCTCCAGAAGTTCGAAGCTATATCGAACACCGTTTGAAAGTCGCGGGCTACAAAGGCTGCTGCAAGCTCTTTTCTGAAAAGGCATTTGATTCGATCTGTCAGTATTCAAGAGGGATTCCCCGTATGGTCAATATTCTCTGCGATAACTCCTTACTTATAGCTTATGGGCTTAACAAAAGGAAGATTGATGAGTCAATCGTCAAAGAAGCCTTGACTGATCTGAAAATCGAGCAGTCCATTGATAGAAACAGGAGCCAAAAAATGAAACTCCAGACATTATATCGGAAAAATCCCAATGGCTCTATTAAAGTAACCATTAAGGTAGCGGACCAAGGTGACTTTCCAACGGCTAATATCTTTGGGTCAAGTTCTGGATATCCAGGGAAAGAAAGCTGGAGTTTGGGTGAAGGCAATGGGGATTCTATTTCCAAGACCTTACCTACCCCTGATGAAGCCAAGCAGTGGGCATTGGTTCAAATTAATGCTCTTAAAGAAAGGTTAGATAATTGGCGAAGCATTTGGGTTCCTGAGTCTGTGGGCATGAGGAATGAAATATCTATTTACGCTCCGGAGCATCCTATCGCTGATTACCCCACCCCAAAGCCATCGAATAGGGACTTATGGACCAGGGCCACATTACTATCTGCACTTCTGTTTCTTACTATATTCCTAATACAAGGAAATGGCCAAATCGGCGCTATTAAACGATATATCCCAAAGGTTGCACCAGTAAGCAAAAAGATGGATACGTTGCTTTCAACCTCCAAAAAGAAGGTAGAGGAAAGGTCTCAGGTTACCGCGCTCCCTTCGGCAGAAGAAGGATCTCTGGAAATGATGGAGAAAGTACCAACTAAGCAGAAAACAGAAGAAAAGACAGAAAAAATCTCCTTAACCCTTCCTACAGAGAGAAAGGAGTCCCTCATTCGGCAACTAAGAAAGGGAGGTGTTAGGCCTGACAGCTCATATTCGTGGGCAATCCAGGTATATTCCAGCAGATCCCTTACATGCGCCAAGCACCTCATAGACCAGCTAAAACATAAAGGTTTTCCAGCATATCTAGTCGTAGGAACCCTTAACGGAGAAACCTGGTACGGGGTGAGGGTAGGATTTTATGCCATGCGAAAGGAGGCATTAGAGGTAGGAAAGAAAATCGCATCGGAAATTTCAGAATTTAATATAAAGTATTATTTTGCTGTCCAGTCTCCACTGAGGAAATAGAAGGAGAAAAAAGAGATTAGGAGGATTTTATGGGAAAGACCTTTGAAGCCATCGAGCGGGCCAAAAGGGAAAGAGACTCCCAAAAAGCAGTGGCTCTACCTCAATTGAAAGAAAGAGGCGCAGATACACACCCTGAAGCTCCTGTAACCCTAATTGCTGCTAAGGAAAAACAACCCTTTCTGCCCACATCCTTCGGACAATACCAGCAACTCAAAGCTAGCTTACTCAACCGGTATTCTGATCTCAAGCATAAAGTTATTATGATTGTGAGCTCAGCCGAAAATGAAGGCTGCACCACCACAGCGGTTAATTTGGCAAAGGCACTGGCCAGTGATGACAAAACAAAAGTACTGTTGATTGATGGTAATCTAAGATCTTCATCTCTACATCAAGTTTTCGGTCTTGATAACAAGAATGGTTTATTAAACATATTGCGTGGAGAGAATGACACAGAACAAGCTATCAAGAAACCCGATATTGACAACCTCTTTGTGGTCACCAGTGGCAAGGACGCTGGCCATCCGGGGAGCATTTTTGATTCCCAAGCACTGAGGCCGCTTCTTGACCAATTCAAAAACCGCTTTGATTTTGTAATCTTAGATGCCCCTCCAGTTACTTTATACCCGGATTCAATAAGTCTGTGTTCTAAGGTGGATGGGGTAATTTTTGTGGTGGAGGCAGAGAAGACCCGGTGGGAGGCAGCTCAACAGGCTAAAGAACGGCTAAGAGCAGCAGGGGCCAGGATTTTAGGCGGTGTGCTAAACAAGAGGAAATACTATATACCACAGGCTATTTATAAGCGGCTATAAGCGCTGAAAAATAAAGTCACCAAACCGATGGTGGAAAGAGCCATCTACCATGAAAAAGATCGTCTCTAATTCAGAAATATTTAAAGAGGGGGATGTTTACTCAATAAACCTGAATAACCATATAAAGGTTGCGGTGCTAGGTGCTGGCTATTGGGGCAGAAATCTGGTTCGGTGCTTTGCAGAGATTGGCGCACTCCACGTGATTTGCGACCAGAACCAGGCAGTACTCGAAAATTTCAAGAAGAAATATCCAGACAAAAAATTGACCCCTTCTTATCATGATGTTCTCAATGATCCTGAAATTGATGCTGTAATCATAGCAACACCGGCTGAAAATCACTACTCCCATGCCAGAGAGGGACTTTTGGCAGGAAAGCATATCTTCGTAGAAAAGCCACTATCTCTTATAGTGACAGAAGCTAGGGAGATCGTTGAATTAGCTGAAAGCAAGAAAAGGGTCCTTATGGTGGGACATGTCCTCCGATATCATAATGCTGTGATAAGACTAAAGGAACTCATTGACCATGGTGAACTAGGCAAAATTCAATACGTTTATAGTAACCGCCTGAATATTGGGAAAATCCGTGCTGAAGAGAATATCCTGTGGAGCTTTGCCCCTCACGACATATCAGTCGTTCTATATCTACTCAACGAATTCCCTCAATGTCTCAGTTGTACTGGGGGAAATTACTTGCAGCCGTCTATTGCGGACGTCACCCTGACCAGCCTAAATTTTCTTAGTGGGGTAAGGGCTCATATCTTTGTTTCATGGCTTCATCCCTTTAAAGAACAGAAGCTGGTAGTAGTGGGCGATAAAAAAATGGCGGTATTCGATGATGTTAGTGAACAAAAACTCTTGCTTTACCCCCACAGTATCCAATGGCTAAACCGAATTCCAGTGGCCTCAAAAGCGGAGGCCGAGGTTGTACCTCTCAATTTAGAGGAACCACTAAAGGCTGAATGCCGACACTTTCTGGAATGTGTTGAGAAAGGATTAACTCCAAACACAGATGGCTATGAAAGCTTACGAGTCCTTCAAATCCTCCAGGCTTCCCAGGAATCCCTGAACCGAAATGGTGAAACCATTTGGTCAGCTCAAAGCTCAAAGCTCAAAGCTCAAAGAGGACTGCAAAAAACTTCCAGCCTTGAACTTCCAGCTTTGAGCTACTTTGTTCACGAATCTTCCTACATTGACGATGGAGTGGAAATTGGCTCTGGAACTAAAATCTGGCATTTCTCACACATTCTAAAAGGCTCCAGCATTGGGAAAAATTGCCGAATTGGGCAAAACGTAGTTATCGGCCCAAACATTACCATAGGCAATGGCTGTAAGATTCAGAATAACGTTTCTATTTATGAGGGAGTTACTTTGGAAGACAAGGTCTTCTGTGGGCCCTCCATGGTCTTCACCAATGTATTTAACCCTCGTTGTGCCATCCCCCGTATGAATGAACTCAAGATCACCCTTGTGAAAAAAGGAGCCACTATTGGGGCTAACGCCACTGTCATCTGTGGCCATACCATAGGCCGTTACGCCTTCATCGGTGCTGGAGCCGTAGTAACCAAAGATGTCCCAGATTACGCCCTGGCAGTAGGTAACCCTGCTAGAATAGCTGGTTGGATGTGCCAATGTGGAACAAAACTCACATTTGCTCAAACCTCAGACGTTGAAAAGGCCCGGTGCCACAGATGCGGTATGCGGTATGTGAAACGAGGAAACGTAGTAGAAAAAACCCATCTCAATAAACCCAAGTAACCAGGTAACCTCATGAATTCCATTATCGATCCCCATACCGGCCTGTTTATCAGCTCATATTTCCAGAAAAGGATTCAGGAGGAAAGGAGTCGGACACAGAGAACAAATCTGCCCTTCTCACTTATTTTGATAGACCTTTCATTGGTGAATTCAAAGCACATAACCAGAGAAATAAATAAAGAAAGAATCTTGAGGATTATTGCCCAGGTAATGAATAAAAATTTACGAGAAACGGATTTAAAAGGTTGGTTTGATGATCACACAATGGCGATTCTGCTACCGGAGACTGCATATGCCGGTGCTGAAGCTCTATGTAACAAATTGATTTATCTAAGTAAGGCAAGGCTTACCCATTGTTTGCAAAATAATTTTCCATTAGAAGATTGCTTTTCTATAACAGCATATCCCGAGATTTTTGATGATGATGATGACGGTTCTAAGAGTAAATTAGGTGGAAAAATTAAAAGGCTAGATCCTATGCATATACCAAGAAATAGGAAGACATCAGTGCTCAGAAATGGTTTAGAAAAGCATTCTAACAAAAGTGATAAATTATTATTGCCTCTATTTCCACATGAGTTCAACACCTCATACTCAGTCATGGTACAAAAGGCTATTAAGAGGCTTGTGGACATAATTGGTTCACTGGTGGGCGTAACACTGCTCCTCCCAGCATTCATCGTCATTGCTATTGCAATTAAGTTGACATCCCCTGGCCCTGTATTTTTTAAGCAAAAGAGGGTTGGATTGAATGGAAAAATATTCACCTCTCTTAAATTTAGATCTATGTATCACAACTGCGATCAAACCGTTCATCAAGAACACGTCAGAAAGTTGGCCAATAAAGAGATAACCCTTTTTGAGAATGGTAAAGACCACCTTTTTAGCTACAAGCTCCAAAATGATGAAAGAGTTACAAAGATTGGTAGATTTTTGAGGCGTACAAGCTTAGACGAATTACCTCAGCTTTTTAATGTCTTAAAAGGAAAAATGAGTCTGGTAGGGCCGCGACCGTATCCAATATATGAAATTGAGAATTCCACAATCTGGCAATATTCTAGACTTACCATCAAACCAGGAATTACTGGCCTGGCTCAGCTCTACAGCAGATATAATAGAACATATACGGATGCCTACAGATTGGATTTGCAATACATTAAGAAGTGGTCCCTATGGTTAGACTTTAAAATTCTCATTAAAACCGTGCCATTAGCCATCTCAGGGCGGGGGGCACAGTAACTTTTTTAATATTAGGAGAACAGATATGTTACCAAAAGAATTTGAAAATAAATTAGTTTTGGTCACAGGTGGAGCCGGATTTATAGGGTCTAACCTGGTAGACAGGCTTGTTAAGCTGAACGCTAAGGTGACTGTGTTGGATGATCTATTTACCGGAGATGTAAAAAACATCCATTCAATGAAGTATATAAATTTTATTAGGGGTTCAGTAACTGACAGAAACTTAGTTAAAAAGCTGGTCAAAGGGGTGAATCTCGTTTTCCACCTTGCAGCCAGAAACATAATCGTATCTATGAAAAACCCTTATAAAGATCTCCAGGTAAATGTATTTGGGACATTCAATATCCTTGAGGCAGCAAGAAAGTACAAGGTGGAAAGAGTAGTGTATACTTCCTCTGCATCTGTCTATGGTAATGGTCGATATCTTCCCATAAATGAGGATGATCCATTAAATATCTTAAACCCTTATGCCGCCAGCAAGCTATCAGGTGAAAACTACTGTATGGCTTTTTATGAAACATTCGGGGTTCCAATAGCCATTTTGAGATACTCAAATGTTTATGGATATCATCAATCGCCCAAAAATGGATATTGTGGTGTAATATCCAAGTTTTTTAATAATACTAGAAAAGGTAAGTCTCCGGAAATTCATGGAGATGGTGAACAAACCAGGGATTTTACCTTTGTTGAAGATGTGGTGGATGCCACATTGCTAGCTGCTGTTTCTCCCAAGGCTGAAGGTGAGATCTTCAATGTAGGAACCGGAAAGGAAACCAGCATTAATGAGTTAGCTAGAGCTGTTATACAGTTAACGGGAAATTCCATGAAGCCCGTCTATGTTGACAGAAGAGACATTGACAACTTAAGGAGAAGGGTCCTTAACATAGAAAAGATCAGGAAGAATCTAAAGTGGATTCCAGAAACGCCTTTGAAGAACGGGTTAGAAAAAACTTATGAGTGGTTCAAATCAAATGGTTTTTAGATACAGGCTATCAGTTTGAGCCATAAGCTATAAGTGCTATCTATGTCAATTTTGAATTATATACGTTTTTTAATAAAGTATCGGAATGTAGCGGAGATAATTTCACGGGGAATGTACCTGTGGAAACGTTATGGCCTAAACACAGACAAGATGCAGAAATATTTGGGTACCTATCAGAAATTATTGGCAAAATATCATGTTATTCCAACATTTTTTATTCCGGGGGATGTCCTGGAAAGACATACACAATTAGTCCAAACATATGTTAGTGGAAAAGTGGACCTGGGAATTCATGGGTATCACCACATCGATCTTACAAAGCTTACATTCAGAAACCAAAAACAACAAATTGAACGGGCCATCAGAGCCTTTCGAAGAGCATCTATCCCGTTTTCTGGATTTAGATGCCCTTACCTAAGGTGGAACGAGAACACATTGAATGCAGTAGAAAAACTAAATTTCTTGTGGAATAGCAGTCATACTATATTGTGGGATGGCATTGAAAGAGAGATTCCGGAAGAGAAATTGCCGGTATATCAAAAGTACCTTGAACTATATGATTTTGAAAATGCTTCGGAATACTCTTCAGTACCCCGTTTTCACAATAATCTGGTAGAAATTCCTGTATCACTTCCCGATGATGATATACTTATAGATCGACTTGGTATAGTTGATAGCGCAAGAATTGATAGAATTTGGCGGAAGATTCTATCAAAAACCTACGAAAAAGGAGACCTATTTGTGCTTCAACTTCATCCAGAAAGAATTGCGCTTTGTAAAGTAGCCCTAGAATCACTATTAGAAGCCTCTAAGACCTACAAGCATCCAATCTGGGTTGCTTCTTTATCTGAGATCTCTTGTTGGTGGAGAGAAAGGAATACATCTGGTTTCAGACTCAAGAGAAATGAAGATGGCTGCTACCATATCCAAGTGACCTGTTCTAATCGATGTACAGTCCTCGTCAAAAATATTACCTTAAAACATCCCACGAAGAATTTCTTTAATGGGTACAAAATCGTGGGTGGAAACCAGATTTCCATAGAGGCACCCACCAGACCAGCCATTGGTGTTTCCAAGAAAGCTGCTCCAAATTTGATTGCATTTCTCAAAAATGAAGGTTTTTTCTTCGAGGTAAGCGACAAGAGAAAGAAATACGGAATCTATTTCAACGGTGACGAAGATGCTCAAGGAAACGAAATGAAAGTCCTAAACTCGATAGAAGGCTCACAAGCTCCGATAATAAGATACTGGAGGTGGCCTATGGAAGCCAAGAGCGCTTTGGCGATTACTGGCGATATAGATTCCATAACTTTGGTTGACTTTTGGATGAGAATTCTTGGGGGGTAGTAGCAGATGGGAGTGCGAATCATAGATGCTTCGAAAGATAAGCGTTGGGATGAGTTTGTTTTAAACCATAAATTGGGATCAATCTATCATCACTCTGCTTGGAAGGAGGTCATTGAAAAATCCTTTACCCATACCACCCCACTGTATTTCATTCTCGAAGATGAAACAGGTAAACTAAAAGCAGCAATCCCATTTTTTCTAGTTAAAAGCTGGTTAACTGGTGTGAGATTGGTATCCTCACCCTTCTCCTCATATTGTGACCCTCTTGTCGATACTTTACAGGATTTTAATAGATTAATGAAGATTATTCTACAAAAAAAGAAGGAACTAAACGCTTCGTATATAGAGATTAGAACTAAAAAGAACGAGGGGAACCCCGATTTAGATAAACTAAAAAAACATTCTCAATATATAACCCATATATTATCTCTAGAGAAGGGCGCTAAGTCTTTGAGAAGGTCCTTTCATAGAACTTGCGTACGGCAAAAAATAAACAGGGCGGAAAAAAGTAATTTAACGGTTAGAGAAGGAGAATCTGAGAAAGATATGAAGACATTTTACAAATTACACTTGTTAACAAGGAAGAAACATGGTTTACCTCCCCCACCTTATAAGTTCTTGCAGAATATGTGGAGGATAATGCGGCCAAAAGATTTGATTACTTTACTCTTAGTTGAGTATGAGAATAAGACAATTGCTGGGCTTGTTTTGCTTAAATTTAAAGACACCATATATTGTGAATATAATGGTGTTGATGATCGATTCTTAAGATATTGCCCCAATCACTGCTTACTTTGGAAGGCTATTAAAATGGCTTGCAACAAACAGTACAGATATTTTGATTTTGGAAGGTCTTCATCCAATAATAGGGGATTAATAGATTTTAAAAGAAGGTGGGGCGCCAAGGAATACGGGCTGGATTATTTTTACTATCCTGAGATAAAAGGAATATCTTCAATACAAGAGGAGAATATTAAGTATCGTGTAGTTACAGAAATGGAACGAAGGATGCCCCTAATTCTGACAAAAATAAGTGGAAAAATTATTTACAGACATCTGGGAGGCTAGAAAAATTTTGTTTTAAGCCTCAGGCCTTTTTTGAAATATTCTGGTTATAAGTGATGTGCGGGTGAAAATAATTGATGCGTAAAGGATAGACGTTGGGATAATTTTGTCTCAGGTTATAAATTTAGTACCATTTATCACCACTCTACCTGGAAGGAAACCATCGAAAGAACTTATGGCTATATATCCCTTTACTTTGTTGTTGAGGGTAATAACGGCAAATTAAAAGCGGGAATTCCATTTTTCCTGATAAAAAGTTGGCTTACTGGAAGCAGATTGGTGATAAAACACATTATTGATAAGGAGTAAGAATATGAAAAGGCAGATATTAAATATTTTGTGTTGCCCAAAATGTAAACAGACCCTAACACTAATGGAAAAAGAAGTAGTTAAAGATGAAGTAATCGATGGGGTACTCGATTGTAGTAGTTGTCAAAGTTCTTTCAAAATAATGAATGGTGTCCCACGAATGATTGTTGATCTGGGTGGCCGGAGAGAATTGGCAGAAAGTTGGGGTTTTCAGTGGGATAAAACAACAGAAAGGAAATTTGAAATTGATACGCTCTATGGAAAAACAAAAGAAGAAGAACTAAATGATTTTTTTCATTTTCTAGATATTATCCCTAATGATTTGAAAGGCAAACTGATCCTTGACGCTGGTTGTGGTAATGGACGATTAACCAAAGCGTTAGGAAAGTATAGGGCTGAGGTTTTTGGTATAGAGATAGCTTCCTCAATAGAGAATCTTTATGAATATTGTAGACCTTATAAAAATGTAAATATAGTTCAAGCGGATATTCTTAATCTACCATTTAAAAAGGCAACTTTTGATTATGTGTGGGGCAAACTCGTAATATGCTATGTTCAAGAAACTGAACACGCATTTAAAAATTTATCTGATTTAGTGAAATCATATGGCAAATTATTCATAGCAGTACCTGACAAGACCAATTTGCCCTTTACTGTAAAATTGAGAGACTTCTTGAAAATATCTCATAAAATTCCAAGAAAATCATTATTTTACCTCAGCTGGTGTCTTGCACCCTCATTGTCCTTAGCTAAAAGAGTGTTCAAAAAACATAGGACTTCATTAAGAACAAATGCATTCTTTCTTTTTAATGCCATGCAACCTGAATTTTTTACTCGTCATACTGAAGAAGAAGTAATAGGTTGGTTTAGAAAGGGAAATTTTTGCGACATAATTTGTATAAATGGTGCTCAGCATGGAATATATGAGCATGGAATATATACAAGAGGAACAAAAAAGTAGCTTTTACAGTAAACTATCTTACCCCTATTGATAGGAATAACCTGAAGAAATTATTATTACTAAATAGTTACATTACAATTATTTGGTAATAAGGATTTCGTTATGAAAGCTCTGAGTAAAAGCGAATATTTTTGGGATAAATGGAATAGCGATCCAGTTGGTCAGTATTTAACAGAATATGAAAAGCGTTACATTGATTTAGTTTTTCAAGAGAATAAAAATATTAAATCTGTATTAGATGTGGGGTGTGGAAGCGGTCGATTTAGTATTCCTATTCATAACAAAGGGATTAAAGTTATTGCCTTAGAGTATGATAAAATCCCATTAGTTAAATTAAAGAGTAAAGACCAAACTATCCCAATGATTTTAGGGGATGGAAAAAAATTGCCTTTTAAAAACCGAAGTTTTGACTGCATAATATGTATACAAGCGCTTGATTATATTGATATCAAACAAGAATTTTTCTTTAAAGAATGCAACAGGACATTGAAGGAAACAGGACTTCTGCTTTTTACATTAAGAAACAAGAATTCGTATAAAAGATTTATTACGAGGCTTATGACGTTGAACGATCGATACTCGTTACCCTTTACAAGCCTAAATGACTCACTACCAGTTACAGGCCTAAATGATTTGAAACGAAAATTATGCAATATTGGTTTCACCATCGAAAAGATCAAAGGATATAATTGGGTTCCGCTAAGCCGTTATGATACTAGTAAGTTCATAAATAGCACTAAGGTAGTCCATTATTTTGCTTCCTTTGAAAGATTATTCAAATTGGAGGCACTACTTTCCATAAGTCCGTGGTTTTTTGTGACAGCAAGGAAATAAACAGCTAGATAACTAAAGAAACCTAACAATTATAAGAAATAAAAAATTATGAATATCTGCTTTATTACCTATTCCTTTTATGAATCTGATCCTCGAATTCGAAGAGTAGCTGAGTCTCTTGCCTTGAGAGGCGATAAGGTCGATGTTATTTGTCTCAGGAGAAAGGGGATGATGAAGCGTGACTATTTGGATGGTGTCAATGTATATAGAATTCAACAAAGACAAATTAATGAACGAAACCCAGTCGACTATCTTAAAAAACTTTTAAGTTTCTTTTTGCTGTCTTCTTTTATGGTGACTAAACTATTTTTGAGTAAAAGGTATAATTTAATTCACGTTGCCTCTGAACCTGATTTCGAAGTATTTTCTACATTTATTCCAAAGCTTTTTGGTGCAAAAGTTATTCTTGATATCCATGAATTAGTCCCGGAAATTTATGCCCGTAAATTTAATTTAAATGAAAACTATATTGTTGTAAAAATCTTAAAGTGGGTTGAAAAAATATCATGTAAATTCGCAGATCATGTGATCACAGTTACTGACATATGGAAAAATACGTTGACAAAACGTTCCATCCCTGAATCAAAATGTACTGTATTGCTTAATCTACCTGATCCTCGAGTATTTAAAGCCAAAAACAGTATAACCAAATTTGATAATTTTACAATAGTTTGTCGCGGAGTATTTTCGGAGCCATATGGATTAGACATTGCAATTAGAGCATTAGATATAATAAGGCAAGAAATTCCTTCGGTAAAACTAGAAATTATGGGCGAAGGTTGTCAAAATCCCCTTTTGAAACTTGTGACTGATTTGAAACTCGAGGGGTGTGTGCACTTCAATAAGATAACCTCTGTTTATGAACTTGCGGCTATTATGCAGCAAGCAGATATGGGGATTGATCCAAGACGAGATGGAATTTATGCTGGTGAAACCTTAAGCGCAATAATTTTTGAACTTATGACTATGGGAATACCTGTAGTTATCTCTCGAACAAAAGCGTCGAAAAAATATTTTAATGAATCTATAGTAATGTTTTTTGAACCTGATAATTGTCATGATTTGGCCCGTTGTGTAATCGAACTACATAATAATCCCCAAAGGAGGCAAAAACTTGTAAAAAATGGAGATAGGTTCATTAAAAAGCACAACTGGGAAGGTTACCGGAAGATATATTGTGATTTGGTGGATACTTTATGCAGAGGTTAATTAAAGCTGAGAGCGTAACTAGTTAGCCGAATAAATAAAGGATATGGAAATGAAAATTTTGTTCGAGCTTGGACATCCAGCGCATGTGCATGTCCTAAAGCATACTATTTGGAATTTACAAAAATCAGGATATGAGACGAAGATTGTTGCTAGAGCCAGAGAAATCACTCCTAAATTGCTCGAAGCATATGGATTTGCATATGAAAGGTTAGAAAAATATAATGGTCTTACGAACAAGACATTTGGTTTATTTATAAATAACTATAAACTGTTCAAAATTGCAAAAAAATTTAAGCCTGGTATTTTTGTGAGTGTGGGTTCACCACACTCTGCGCAAGTAAGCACTATACTTAGAAAAGCACATATATCATTCGGTGATACTGATGTTAAGAAATACACACTATATCATTTAATATCTTCTCTAACCTGCCCTTTTAGCGATGTCCTGTGTACACCATCATGTTTGATTTCAAAAATAAATCCTAAGAAACATGTGAAATATGAAGGTTACCATGAATTAGCGTACTTACATCCAAACCATTTCAAGCCTGACCCTCATACTTTGGACCAATTGAATTTAAGCAATAAGGACAAATTTATCATCATGAGGTTTGCTGCATGGGATGCCGTTCATGATATAGCGCATAGAGGTTTTAAAAATAATCAAGAAAGAATAGAGTTCGTCGAGAGACTTCAAACCAAATGCAAGATATTCGTAACGTCCGAAGTCAACATTCCAGAATTGGATAAATATAAGATACCCTTGGCCCCCGAGAAGATTCACCACTTACTCTCATTTGCTACAATGTACATTGGTGAAGGCGCAACAATGGCATCCGAAGCAGGTGTATTGGGGGTTCCATGGATATTTGTATCTAGCTGGGGAAGAGGATACCTTGATGATCAAGAGAAAAACTATGGATTGGGATATACGGTAAGTGACTCAAAAGAAGCGCTGCGAATAGCTCTAAGTCTCACTGAGAATGAAAATCTGAAAAATGAATGGAGTGAAAAACGAAAGAAAATGCTACGAGATAAGATAGACGTTGCAAAATTTATGACAGAATTTATCAGACGGTATCCAAAAAGCTTCCATGAATATAAAAATAGGAAATTTAAATATAGTTAAGATTATCAAAAATACATTGTGTTCGTGGCAGCTAAATGCAAGAGGCTCAGCCTTTCAAGATGATGAAATGATAATATTTCCAACTGAATTTTTTATTACCGAGGACAAAAAAAAGACATGAAGATTGTCAACTCCTTGCCTACAGATAAATGGATGTCATTTGTAAACAGGCACCCGTCTGGCAATATCTTTCATACTCCTTACATGATGAATGTTTTCAAAGGGGCAAAAGGCCACCTTCCGTTTCTATTCGCTGCCATAGATAAAAAAGATGAAATTTGCGGATTGATTTTGGCAGTACAGGTGAAAACACTAGGGAATTTTTTAATACGGTGTTCCTCCAGGTCAGTCGTTTACGGAGGCATCTTATGGGATAGCTCATGTGGATCGAACGAAGGCCTGAGGGAGTTGATTGCTAATTATGATAGCTTTGTGAAGGGCAAATTACTATTTACTGAAATTCGAAACAGGGATGATGCTGTAATCATTAAGAATCCTCTCAGGTCATCTGGTTATCAATACGAGGATTATCTCAATTACCTAATCGATCTTACTAGTGATAAGAAGTCCATTTTCCAATCTTTTTCCAAAAGCAGGAAAAGAAATATTAAAACAGCAGAAAAGGTAGGGTACACGATCGAAGAAGTAAATAATCTAAAAGGTCTTTTGATTTTTTATAATATAATAAAAGAAACTTATTCTCGGATTAAGGTACCATTGGCAGATTTTTCGCTGTTTAACTCAGCCTATGAATATTTACATGACACCGGTCAGTTTAAAATTTTCCTCGCTCGTTATAAAAGCGATTTCGTGGGTGCCGAAGCCT
Source organism: Syntrophobacter sp. DG_60 (assembly GCA_001304365.1). The sequence continues at coordinate 33,709 of LJNA01000002.1, forward strand.
TGTTGATATTCAAGGGAGTCGCTTTGACTTGGTACGGTGGAAGTTATCGAAACAAGTCACTTCCTACGCCTGATCCTTTACTAATCTGGCACATAATAAGATGGGCTAAGGCCAACAATTACCATACGCTTGATTTTGGGGGAGCAGGGGGACCGAAAGAAAAATATGGAGTCCGGGATTTCAAGGCAAGGTTTAATGGTAGGTTGGTAAACTTTGGAAGATTTACTAAAATTCATTCCCCAAATGTATTTAAAATTAGCAAAAAGGCTTACAAAATCTATAGAAAATTTTTGTAAGAACATCATTGGACTAGATAAATTTTTCTTCAAAAAAATTATCCGGCAGATCGCTTTTTTGGTGTTTGCCATCACAAGGTAAGTATGAAGATTTGTATGATTGTTTATGGATTTTATGAGGAAGATGGGAGAGTCCAAAGAATTGCCGATTGTCTTATTGAAAGGGGATATTCAGTAGATGTTATATCCCTAAAACAGAAAACTAAAGAAAGCTTTAATGTTTATAATGGAATAAGAGTATATAAAATCCTAGGTAGAGAATTTAAAGAAAGAGGACCTATTAATTATCTTTTAAGACATCTAATGTTTTTTTTCTTGTCTAGCTTAAAGGTGACTCAATTATACCTTAAAGAAAGATATGATTTGATCCACGTCCATAATATACCAGATTTTTTAGTGTTTACCACCCTTATTCCTAAGCTTTTTGGAGCTAAAATCTTACTTGATATCCATGATATCATTCCTGAATTTTTCGTGCAAAAATTTTCCGTTAGCGAAAATCATTTGACTGTAGGAATTTTAAAATTTATTGAAAAAATTTCTGCTCGTTATTCTGACCATGTGATCACAGTAACTGAACTCTGGGAAAAAAAGTTAATTAATCGGGGTGTTCCTGAAGCAAAGTGTAGTGTGATACCGAATGTGCCAAATCTAAAATTATTTGATCGGCATAGTACGTATAAAAAGACAAAAAATAGTTTTATGGTGCTTTACCACGGAAATTTGTCAAAGCAAAATGGAATAGATATATTGATTAAATCTCTAAGCATTGTCAAGGACAGTATCCCATCCATAAAACTTCAGATTATTGGTGACCAAAGAATTGCTAATGATTTGGGTGAACTAATCAATGAACTGAATCTTGCCAAGTTTATTAACTTAAGCGATTCTATACCCCACGAAGAAGTACCAAAAGTAATATGTCATGCAGATATAGGAGTGGACCCCAAGAGAGGTGGGGTATATTCAGGTGAAACATTGAGTGTGAAGATTATGGAATACATGGCAATGGGCGTTACTGCAATTGTTTCACGAACAAAAGCGTCGACTTATTTTGATGATTCCGTGGTAAAGTTCTTTGAGCCAGAAAATGAAGGAGATTTAGCCCAAAAAATCATTGAACTTTATAAAAATCCTCAGGAAAGAAAAATGCTAGCTATCAACGCAGGTAATTTCATTAAACATAATAACTGGGATAAGTATAAGACAAAATACTGGGCATTGATTGATAGCCTTTGTAAGAAATGAGCGGTGACCTAATAACTTTCGGATCTCATTCCTTCGATCATATTCCGTTCAGCGCGTTGAGCACAGACCAAATTGAGAGGGAATTTAGAGTTTCAAAAGAATTTATAGAAGAATGTTCTGAAAGGAGAGTTTCATTCAGTGAGCTGTCATTTTAATATTCCACTCAAGATTCTGGCCGTCCTTTTTATCAGTGCACTACTGGGGTATATTTTTCCAGTAAAGGTATTTCTTTTTCTGGTTGGATCGTTCATTTTTATAAGTTTCTTTGTAGTGTTATTTTACAATAATCTCACAGCCGGCTTGATATTTACACTGGCTCTCACCCTGTTGTTTGATTTTAGTGGCAGGGTAATAATTAGCAATCTACCCGATATAACACCTGGCAGGTTAGGCTTCTTCCTGTTAGTCAGCTTGTTCGCTACAAAGTTGGTTTTGAAAGAACAAAGATTGAAATATGTAGATAGAGTTGAATGGCTGATGGTTCTATTTTACTCTTTTTGTTTGGTATCCATGTGGCAAGCTGGCACATTCTTGAAATTCTTCGGCGAATTCGTTTCACAATTCCTCTTGCCATTTGCCTACTTCTTCATAGCTAAAAACACTTTTGATTCACAAAACAAAGTTACTCATTTTTTTAATTTTGCCTTTGTGGTAGGAGTCTACGCATCTATTGTGGGAATTCTTGAACATTTTGGTTTTGACAACATCTTAATAAACCCAATAGCAGAGTCATATCGTGCATCATATAGTGGGGATCTCCGTTATATAACGGGAATCCTAGGCCTTCCTGCCGCAACAGGAACCCTTGTTTCTTTTTGCCTCATCATGAGCCTATACAAAAGCGGAGAATCTTTCTCACATTGGATTACGAGTTCTGTACTAAAACGCTTGGCAATCATTCCCATGGTAATTGCGATTTTTTTCTCCTATCAACGATCCGTCTATGCTGGTGTTCTGGGAGCATTATTTGTTCTTCTACTATTCTCCAGAACTTTACGAAGAATAGCAGTTGTAGGTTTACTATTGATTTGCACATTAGTCATAGTCAATTGGTCTAATGTTACGAGTTATGACAGGTCAGTTGGTGGAGTAGCAGATCCCAGCAATATTTATTTTAGAATAGCTATGGCCAAAACTTCTTTGGCCATTTTTGCAGACCATCCTATCATGGGAACGGGATTTGGCACTTATCAAGATTACGCAGATAAGTATTTAACCAAAGTCGAAGGAGGTATTTCTTATAGAGGAATAGAAGAAAGTGGGCAGCATAATACCTTTCTGGGAATCTTAAGCGAGTTGGGGGGAATAGGTATATTACTGTTTGGGCTGATTTTTTATTTTATATTAAAGATGGCTTGGGTAAAATACAAAATGTGTCCACCAGGCTCTAGCTTCCGCCAAGTAATTGCAATATTCTTTGGCATTGGGGCTATTTATTTTATAAATGCAAACTGTTTTGAAACTAGATATTTCGAATTAATAAATGACTTTTTCTTTGTATTGGCGGGGATCATAGCGGCATACACTCCGGCCAATAGAGAAAAATGGTTCTGAAGCATGGCAAATATAAGTTTCCTATTCAAAAAAGAATCATTGTTGCAATCAACAGGAATAGTGCTCATATTTAGTGGGTTGCAACGGGCAATCGATATGATTCGAAGTATAGTTTTTGCGAGGACTTTGGGCCCTGAATCCTATGGAACTTTTACCCTCGCTTTTCTATTTCTAAGCATTATTATCCCGCTTGCCTGTTTAGGATTGCCATCATGCTATACTAGATACACTCCACAATATGAAAAAAAAGGCATGGTCATAAGCTTTTTCAAGAAAACGGTGAAAGTTAGTTTGGTATCCGCGATTATAATAATGGTATTGGCATTTCTCTTTTCTGCCTCATTTTCGCAGATGATTTATGGTGAGTCCCGGTTCTACTATTTGATACTAATAGCTTCGTTAGCAATTGTTCCAAATACACTGTTTGAGTCCCTACAGGCCTTCTTCGGCGGACTTAGGGTATTCAAGTTTTACTCCCTGTTAGATTTTAGTCACAGAACACTCTTCACGATTTTTGGCATTACGCTTCTGTTTCTCTGGAAGGCCTCGCCGGAAGCCCCTCTGTTAGGGTTTGTTCTGGGAATGACAGCTTCAATCATTCTTTTTGGTTATCTGTTGAAACGGGAAGTAGCAACATGGTCCCAACAAAAAATCATGATCTCTGAAGGGGGTTTTTATAAGAAAATGCTAAAATTCTCACTGTGGTTTACTGTGACACCTATTGTTTTTATCCTTTTTCATTACACGGACAGATTGATGTTGAACCGCTTTCTCGGCTTGTATGAAGTAGGGCTTTACAGCGTTGCTGTGAGTCTCGCACAGGTTTTGCTTTTTTTGGGAATGGTGATTAGCAGTACCTTAGGACCATATGTCAGTAACATGTGGGAGCACCAGGAAAAAACAAGCGTAATGTTTTACTTGAATCTCGCCTCAAAAGTCACAGTTCTTCTATCATTAGGAATAGCTATGCTGATAACAATATTTAAAACTCCTATTTTAAGTTTGCTTTACGGAAAAGAATATCTCGGTGCCAGTCAGCTCATACCGATTCTCCTTATATTATCAATTGTTAACTCCGTATGGTGGATGATGGGACATTACGTAAAACTTATTGAAAGGACATATGTATACTTCTTAGTTGGGATCATTGGATTAGTAGCCAACGTGTTTTTGAATATCATGCTAATCGATATCTATGGTTTGATCGGAGCAGCCATTGCATCAACGCTGTCCTTCTTTATAATTCTAAGTATTACCTTGGTTTTCAACCTGAAATACCGGTTTGTGGTGGATTTAAGGACCTTGCTCATATTAGGATTTACATTGATACTTCTGCTTCCACCTAAATTGATAATATTAGCGGCGGGCGCACTTGTCATTATATGCTTTAAAACAAGCTTTATACTCTCCTATTATGAAAAAACGTTAATAGCAAAAAAGATTTCATTAATGTATTCAGGATCTCAGAGATATTTTAAAGATATAGTTCCTAGAGTCGAGCCATAATAAGCATGTAGCAATAACTTCCTTTGACTTTTAAAATCCTCTCAAGCTAAGTTGCTGGCTGGATTCCGAAGCTTTTAGCTGCGGCGAAAAGTGATAAGAACTTAACAAACAAATTAATATATTTCGCAACTTTTCAAATTAATTAATTCAATGAGTCACCTAAAAATATTACATATTATGAGATTGAATCCTAGAGCTTTTCGTTCCTTTGAAGAATACCTTCTCCTCCTGGCAAAAAGATTATCAAGTAAGGAATATAAATGTTTTTTTGTTTTTATAAAGGCTCCGCCTGAATGGATCAAAGAAAAATTTGAGAATGCAGGTGCCAAAGTATTTGAAATGGATCTAAATAAATTTGGTTTCGAATCCTCCATTAAATTATTTAGATTAATAAAGACAGAAAAGATAAACATTATACATACTAGCTTTATGCACTTTTTTACCCTTTATAACATTATATTCAAGTTAGCAGGGGCATCAAAAATCATACACCATCAACATGGGGCTGTTATTAAGAAAAGGGACAACATTTTTAAGGAAATATTGAAACGGATTAGAAATGTTGTAACGACCAAATGGATATACAAAATTTTAGCAGTATCTGATTTTATAGGAAATCAATTAAGAAAGAATTATAATTTCAAGCCAGATAAGATTAAAACAATATACAATGGGATTAATATAAATAGGTTCTCAGTTGAAAAAGATGAATCAATTTATAAGGAGTATAAAATTCCTGATGGAGCGAAAATTGTCATTGCAATTGCCTATTTAACCCAAGGGAAAGGAATAGATTATTTGTTAAACGCTGTACCTTCAGTTATTGAAGAGACTCCAAATACCTATTTTTTTATAGTTGGCGACGGTCCGTGTTTAACAAAGTATAAGGATTTAGTCAAAAATTTGAATGTTGAGAAGAATGTTATTTTTACTGGTCTAAGGAATGATGTTGAAAGATATCTTAAAATTTCTGATATAGCAGTTATTCCTTCCAACTGTGGTGAAGCTTTTTCTCTTGTAGCAGCCGAGTCAATGTGTTCAGGATTACCTGTTATTGCTTCAATTGATGGCGGAATTCCAGAAATTGTAGTAGATGGAGTAACAGGAATTTTAGTACATCCCGCTGATCCAAGAGCAATTTCCAGGGCGATAAAAAAATTATTGCAAAATCCTGCGTTGTCTGAAAAGCTAGGAAAGGCTGGAAGAGAAAGGGTCATAAATTATTTCTCTTTAGATCGTATGATAAACAATATAATTTCTATTTACGAAGCTTGAGATTAATATATGAAAAAGAGAAACATACTTCAAATGATCCATACCTTGAAAGTTGGAGGTGCTGAAAAAGTTGTCACGGACATTGCTACAAATTTAGACCTTTCCAAATTTAATTGTTATGTGAGCTGTCTTAATGAAGGCGGTTTTTTCAAAGAGGTAATTGCTAGAAGAGGTGTCCCGGTGGGGATTTTAAATATTCAAAGAAGAAGTATTAAAAATTTCCCATTATTCTTACTAGATGTAATTAGAATACTAATAAGTTTAAACAAAATTGTTAAGAAAAATAATATTGATATAATCCACTCTCATCTCGACCATGCAAACTATTTATCAATTATAATAGGCTTTATAAAAAAAATTCCGGTTTTCCCGACCATTCATAGTACCAGCGAATTTGTAATCGAAAGAAAGAAAATCGATCCCAGATATTGGTTAATAAAGATATTTAACTATATAATTTATCGATATTGCACTAAGATTATCGCTGTCTCAGATGAAGTTAAAGAAACTATCTTAAAAGAAATAAAGGTTAATCCAAAAAAAATTATAATTATAAATAATCCTGTAGATATTGATAAATTTTCGCAGGAAAGAAATATAGATTACCTGTACGGTACATTAGGTATTAATAATGAATTAATCATTTCCAGTATCGGCCGATTGGAGAAGATAAAAGGACATATATTTTTGTTAAAGGCTGTCGCAGATATATTAAAAATTTACCCTAATACTAAATTTTTTCTAATAGGTTCCGGAAAAGAAGAAGAAAAATTAAAAAATTTTGTAGTTAATAATTCCTTAGAACAAAACGTTTATTTTTTAGGAAATAGGTCTGATATCCCAGAATTATTATCTTTGACTGATGTATTTGTAATGCCTTCAATCGCCGAGGGCTTATCTATAGCAATGTTAGAGGCAATGGCTTCAGGAAGGGCTATCGTTTCTGCCAATACAAATGGAACAAGAAAATTGATAACCCATGGTGTAACAGGGCTACTTTTCCCCAAAGGAAATATCGTTCAACTAAAAGATACGATAATAAATCTGTTATCTGATAAAAATTTAAGAATTAAATTGGGGCAAAATGCAAAAAAATATGTTTCTCAGTACTACAATTTGGAGATTTTTATTAAAAACATAGAAAACTTATATAATCTAGAAATTTAACTGCATTAAATCTAATGAAGATCGCAATCGTCAGCCATTTTCCCATTAATACGGACAATATCAATGGAGGCGTTGAAGCCGTTACAGCTAATTTAGTTGAGGGATTAACAGATTTTCATGACTTAGAGATCCATGTAGTTACAATTAATAAGGAGATTAATCAAGATATCACAATTAGCAAAAAGAATTATACCCTTTATATTTTGCATTCTCCTCCTTTTCCTGTTTTATTAAATACTTTAACATTTGATAGAAAAAAAATTAGAGCTACGCTAAGAGAAATTAACCCACATATTATACACTCTCATGATATTTATGCTTACATGACTTTGGACATAGGTATTCCCACCTTAGTTAGCCTTCACGGAATAATTCATGAAGATACAAAGTTTTATTATGGTTTAAAGGGGGAAATGCGATCATTAATATGGAATTATATTGAGAAAAGTTTTCTGAACAATTCAAAATATTTAATTGCTCAAAATAATTATGTAAAGGAGGCTATTAAAAATTATTTCCATGGCACGGTGTATGTGGTTGATAATCCCGTTTCGTCAAAGTTCTTTGAGATTAAAAAACCTAACAATGGAACAGAAGAAATCATTCTTTTTGTTGGGAAGATACATCCTATTAAAGGAATAGATAAATTATTAAAAGCAATTGAGATAGTCAGATTATATAGGCCAAAGGTCAAGCTGCATTTAGCTGGGACAATTGCAAATCTAGACTACTTTCATTCCTTAACCGCTTTTATTAAGAAGCAGAACCTTGAGGAAAACATAGTTTTCAAAGGAAATCTTCGGGAATCGGATTTATTGGAAGAATACTCCAATTCCAAAATTCTGCTTCTTCCTTCAAATCAGGAAGCAGCACCTATGGTAGTGGAACAGGCAATGGCAGCAGGAAAACCTGTAGTGGCTTCCAATGTAGGTGGAATTCCCTTTCTAGTTAAAAATAATGAAACTGGCTTCTTAATCGAAAAAAATGATATAAAGGAAATGGCATTGAAGATTTCAATTTTGCTTAAAAATAAAGACTTACGAATTAAAATGGGACAGAATGCAAGAAGAGAGGCTTTAGAAAAATTCCACCCTAAAATTGTCGCTCAAAGAACCCGAGAGATTTACCGCGAGATAATTTCTAGAAATAAGCGATAAAACAGCTTAGTGGTCAAAACCGTTGCGGTAGACATAATCGTGTAACATAGGGCCTTGTGCCAGTCGATAAGGAGACGGGGTTCACCACCCCAACGATCGCAAAGGGTTACACCTACACCTAACTGTTTTTGGCCGCAAACAAAAACAGTAAAAGAAGCAATATTTGCTGCAGATACGATCTAAGTATCGAGTGAAACACATCCACCAACTACCTCTCATAAGGCAAAGGCGTATGACCAAAATATGGAATAATATCAAGGGCAAGAAAAGGACTGTTGTTTTGCGGAAATTTCCGCATCCCTATCGCGCAGCTTTGTCAATTTGCAGCGATTGTGATGATACTAAAACTAGAAAAGACTTTTTAACCCTTCAGAAATTCTTCAATACAGACGAGAAAACGAATATAGGAAGAGGATTGTCTCTGGAAACTGGCAACAGCATCTTTATGTTCTCAGATAATGACCATTTTTCATACTTTTCCGGAAACCAGCAGGACAGACTTACCATTGTTGAACTCATCAAGTCCGGTCATATTGACTGTCTTCATTCTTATGGAGAAAGAAAGAATTTTACGCGAGAAGATGCACAACTTGCCATACAGGAATTGAAAAAAAAGAATTGCTTCTTAAGGGTATGGATTGACCACAGGAGAGAAGGGAGCAATATTGGAGAGCATAGAACTAAGGGCGATGGGAATAACATTCTCTCTCTATGTTACCATGTAGACCTAACAGTAGCGTACGGTATAAGGTTCGTTTGGGTGGGTGCACTAACCCCAATCATAGGCCAGTCTTCTCGTCATTACCTTGGTTTCTTTAGTGTTTTCAATCCAAGATTCCCCATAAGGTCTTCAAGAAAGCTGATAAGAGAAGTAATCAAACGTTTATTAGGAATTTTAGGATACCATAAATGTAGAATTTATGCAACCAATGACTTGGTATGTCCAAGAAACTTAGGAAATGGATTAAAGGTTTATGAGTTTAAGCGTTTCTATAATCATCAAGACGGATTTCATAACGTGGACAATTTAAAAAGCTTAGGGATCATGCTTTCGAAAAAAACCCTTCAAAAGCTAAAGGACTCCGAAGGCTACATGATTTTATACACCCATTTTGGGAAAAATTTTGATTGTTCCCAATTAATTCCACAACAAACACAAAAGTCATTGCGAAACTTAGCATCGGAATATAAGAATGGAAATATTTATGTTACCACTACTTCTAAATTGCTTAATTATTACACGGTAAATAAATATTTAAACTGGTCATATGAAATAGATAAGGACAAAATAATAATCATAATTAAAGACGTTCAAGATCCAGTGTTCAGATCATATATTCCGTCAATAGACGACTTGCAGGGTATCACATTTTACATTCCGGATACAAAACAAGCCAAAATATTTATAGGAGATGAAGAAATTAAAAACATTAAGACTAATCCGGTTGACCATACAGGCCAAGCAAGTGTAAGTATTCCATTAAAACCTTTAATTTTCCCTAAGTTTTTCTTTTAAAAGAATAGGGATATAAGTCAGCATCATGAAGATTCTTTTTGTCACTAACGAATACCCCTCTTCAGAAATCCCTGGGCGCGCGCCTTGTATTAAGGAACAGAAAGAATCGCTAGAAAAAGAAGGAATTACCGTAGATCTCATTTATATAAAGGGAAGAAATTCAGTTTTGAAATATTTCAAGGGGGCGTGGTCCGTTTTTACAAAGACACTCCAGAGCAATTACGACATTGTCCACGCTCACTATGGATTTTCTGGAGTTTCGGCGAGATTCGAATTTTGGGCACCCCTAGTTGTTAGTTTGCGAGGGTCTGATGTTTATTATGAACTTGCATGGAGATTTGGAAGCAAGATAATTGTTATGTCCGATGAAATGAAAAAGATAATAAGAAGAGAAGATGCTATTGTACTGCCATACGGTATCAATTTTAAACTTTTCAAACCAATGCCAATGGCAGAGGCAAGGCGAAAGTTGAATTATAGTCCCGATGAAAATCTGGTATTTTTCCCTTATGATCCTAAGCGAAAAGAAAAAGGGGTTGAAATTTTGAAAAAGGCGGTTTATAAAGTAGAACAAGATGCAGCTCGGGGAATTAAGATAGTGAGCGTTTACAACAAGCCCTATGACCTCATGCCCGTTTATATGAATG
>LJNA01000040.1 GCA_001304365.1 Syntrophobacter sp. DG_60
GAACATTATACCCATCAAAATCCATTAAATAAATTTCTTTATTGCCCGATGTGCCACGGACAAAGGTAATTTTAGTTTGAAAAATACCGGGTTCCCCGGTTAGAGCCTTCATTATCTCATCAGCATATTTATGAACAATGTACCGGCACTGACCTTGTTTTCCATAATATTTCTTTCCTACCAGGCGTCTACCCAATTTTACATCATATAAGGATAACTCTGCTTCTACCATGTTATCGTCTGTCTTTATGCCCCCTTTTACTAAAAGATGGGCACCGATAAGATACCACTTCTTAAAGTCTATATCTTCCTTAATGGATTTTTCTAAAAATGTCTCAGGTGGCAATATCTCAAAAAGACCTGTAAACTCCAGGTCATTTTTCAATACACCCAGCATCTTTTGAGCTATCTCATCAGCACCCTTGCCCTCCATCATAAATTCAGGAATGGCAATAGGTATCTTCTCTTGACCTGGCTTATTAATATCAATGTAGACCCTGGCATAAGAAATAGTAGATAGTAGATAGTAGATAGTAGATAGTAGAAAAAAATGACGGATAAAACTTTTCATTTCTCTTTTTCCCATTTAAAACGTATGCCTAACTCATGATATGAGAGCACATACCCCTCGGGTATGGGTGGTAAAGGGGTAGAGCGGCTAATGGCCTCCATTACTGAGTCGTCAAATAAAGGAATGCCTGATTTCTTTTCAAAGAATTTATCAATAATGTCTCCATTTTTAGCAATCTTAATAACTACTATTGCCTCTGTTGCATCCTTTAAAAGAAAAGTAGGTAAAATCCAGTTATTTTTTATCTTTTCCCAGATTTCCTGATAATAGATTTGGAACCTTAAACTCAGCCCATCAGATACCTCACCTTGATAAGCCCCAACTGATACAGCAGATCCCTTTAATTTAGCCCCTACTCTAGCCACGGCCTTCTCTACTCTCTCTTTAGCAAGCCTCCCCTCAATCTGTTTTACCTTGGCCTGTACCAATTTATCTACATCTTTATCTATATCTATTTTATTTTTTTTATTTACTTTGCTCTTATTTGCCTTAACCAAGGGAATAGCCTTCTTTTTAGCTTCAGCCTTTTTCACAGCTACCCTTTCCCCTCCTTTTTTTAAAATCTGGGGTTTTGCTCTTGAAACAGGAAGGCTAACTAATTTTACCTGATAAATGGGGCTAAAACGAATATGTTTTATTTGAGGGCTAATAAAGCTGACTAATGTAAATATTATCAAATGCATAAAAACAGACGCAAAAAAGGATGTTTTAAAAGCAGTTTCTGCATACATTATCTTTAAGCGTTCAGCCATCAGTCAGCTTCGAGGATGCAGGATGCACGTAACCGTTCATCATTTTTTCTATTTACCGCAGAGAACGCAGAGATCACAGAGCACAAAAGTAAAAGCATTTTTAAAATTCTTATTTTTCTCTGCGTTTTCTGCGCACTCTGCAGTGAACGATTACTTTTTCTTTAACGGTTTAGTAACCAGCCCAAGATTTTTTATACCAGATAACCTTATCTCATCTATTACTTTTATAACATAACCATAGGCTACCTTTTTATCTGCTTGAAGGAGTACATTTCTCTTGGGATGGGCAGCAATAATGGGCTTTAATTTCTTAGACAGTCCTTTTATAGGCACTTGGTAACGGTCAAGGAAGATCTGGCTTTTATTATTTATAGTGATAATTAATGGTTCTACCTCAATGGGCGCAGGCTTAGAAGTAGTTTCGGGTAAGTCAACCCTTGGACCATAACTAAACATAGGTGCAGTAATCATAAAGATGATTAGTAAAACCAACATCACATCTACCAAAGGGGTTACATTGATATCTGCCATAAACCCATATTGTCCATTAAAATACCTCATTCCTTTTTACCCCCAAAAAGGTAACGCCATCTAATCCTATTGGCCAGATCAGTAATAAAGGCCTCCATATGTACTTCTTGTTCCCTAAGACGATGATTAAAATAGTTGTATCCAATAACTGCAGGAATAGCTGCTGCCAAACCAAAGGCCGTAGCAATTAACGCCTCAGAGATACCGGGTGCCACTTGGGCCAAAGATGCCTCCCCGGTTATACCGATATCATGAAAGGCACGCATAATACCCCATACTGTGCCAAACAATCCAACAAAAGGGGCTGTATTTCCTACAGTGGCCAAGATGCTCATTCCTTGACCCAAACGGAGCCTCTCAGTATAGGCAGACTTATGCATGCTCTCTGTGACATCCTCTATAGAAAACACATTTTTATCTGAAAAATCTGCATCTCTCCATTTGGTTAGGGCTAGATAACCTTCTTGAAAGATGCGACTTACTGGTGCCCTAGTGTAGTTTTTGGCTTGAGTGAAAACAAAATTCAAATCATCACTATGCCAAAATTTCTCTAAAAAGCCCTTTGTCTGGCGTTCTGCCCTCTTAAATAAAAACCACTTCGCTAACATCACTGCCCAACTGAGAATAGACATAAATAGTAGCACTATTAAAACAAACTTGGCCATAGGCCCAGCATGGAGCACCATTTCATAAAACATACTTTTTTGAAAAGAAATCATGAGATTATATTATAAAAACCTAAGAAAAAGTCAATTAAACTAACTTGGCTTAGCATAACTGTGAAGGCCCGAGAGTAAAAAACTTACACCAAAGTATGTAAATAGCACGGATAGAAAGCCAATAATGGAGATAGTAGCCATTTTGGCCTCACGCCAGCCCCTTACCAAACGACAATGAATAAAAACTGCATAAACAAACCAGGTAATAAGTGACCAAGTCTCTTTTGGGTCCCAACTCCAATAGCTCCCCCAGGCCTTATCTGCCCAAACTGCGCCTGTAATAATGCCAATACTGAGGAAGGTGAAGCCAAAGGTCACCATTTGATAACTCAAATAATCTAATTGGGCCAATGAAGGAAAGGCATCCCAAATACTTCCCCCACGCCTTTTCAACAAATAAACTACACTTAATCCACATGCTACAGCAAAGGCCCCATAGGCCAAAAAACAAGCGATCACATGGATGATAAGCCAGTTACTTTTTAGGGCAGGAATGAGTGGTTCAAGTCTACTGTTTACATCTGGTGAAAAAGAGGCATAAGCCATGCTTAAAAAGGAAAATGGCAAGGTAAATGCCCCAAATAGGGGATTTTTGTATTTTTTCTCTATTACTAGGTAAATTATAGTAATACACCAGGCAAAAAAGATAAGAGATTCATAGAGATTAGAAAGCGGGACGTGACCTATACCTAAATTGTGTGATTCTATCCATCTTAAAACTATGCCAAAGCTGTGTATCAGTATGGTGAATAAGGTAAAACCAGTAGCAATCTTGGCTAAGTTCTTATAGCGAAAGAGTAAAACTCCTAAATAGAGTAAAAAACAGATTAGATAAAGAAATGTAACATAGCTAAGGACCTTTATGTTCCACATCTATCACCTCTTTTAGTCTTTTTATAAATGTTTCAAAGAAATAGGAAAAGGCAAGGCGACGTTTGTGAGCTATACCACCTATTATTACGCGACAGCCTTTATCCTTAGGCTCGGCTCTTATCCATAACCTTTGTGGCACTACAAAAAAGCTTATAACTAAACCCAAAATTAGGATTATACACCCTATCCATATTATCCATATTCCAGGATTTTTTCTTACTTGTAGGCCTGTATAGCGTGTATAATCCTCTACCACAAATATATATTTACCCTGACGATGAAGGGCATCAAATCGAGGGACTCTCTCTAATACCCAAAATTGCTCTGCATTTTTAGACCTTTCTAGCCTTATTTGGAATGCTGGCCCAACACCCATCAAGTTAGGCTCAATCCTCACTACCTTAAATGTGCCTTGATTATCAGGTAAGGAAACAGGCTGATTAAAAGTAGCTTTAACAGTGGATATTTTTTTATCTTCACGCGAGATTATCTTAAAAACCACATTGGGCTGGGGTGCTATACCATAGCTTGCTTGATAGAAACGCATACCCTTATAATCTAAAGGGCCATTAACTTCTATTGTTTTGGGGATTCTCTGGTCCCCATCTATAACAGTAACTTTAGAGATGTACGCCTTGGGCATACCTGACTCATAAATCTCTAAGATGAACTTATTACATTTAAGGGCAAAGGGTAATCTTACTGTCTTATGAGATTTGGAGCGAAGAAAAATTTGGTTGCTTACCTCACCTTCTGGGATTATCATCAAACCAGAAAAGCCCAATTTAGAATTAATTATCCCTCCAATTAAAATAATTAAAATACTAACATGGATAATATAAGGGCCTAGATAACTCAAATACCCTTTACGGGCTCCTAAGATGTAGTAAGTAGGGGCCTCCTCTACTTCAACTTGCCTAAAGTCCTTCTTGACAGCCTGAAGTAATTTGTCCCCTATGGTATTAAAAGGGATGGTGCAGGTTAAACGCTTATGAAATGAGAGATGCTGTAAAAACTTATTATCTACAGCTTTTTTAGAAACACGCAGCAGTCTCCATGTCTTTGGGAAGCGTTTTAAAGAACAGGTAGCCAAATTGAGCACCAGCAATCCCAAAAGCCAACGAAACCAAATAGTATGGTAAACATCATAAAGAGATAATGCATCTATTAGGCCTGCACCAAATTTGCCAAAATATTTGAGACAAAGTTCCGGTTCCGGGATAATTGTGCCAATAATGCAGGCAATAGCCAAAATGATTAACAAAAATATGGCAAGTTTTGCTGAGGAAAAAAGGTTATTCAAAGAGACCAAAAGGTCGACAATTTGCTGCCAGATTCTTTGCATACTAAGATTTTTTCTGATTTTTCTCTTCTAATTCCTTCTCTGAGGTAATGTCTATAGTCTTATCTTCTGACTTGAAGGCCTTCCTGAAATTACGAATCCCTTGACCTATACCGCTTCCAATCTCTGGTAGGCGACTAGCACCAAAAATGATAAGCACAATAAGTAAAATTATAAGTAGTTCTGGTAATCCAATACCAAACATATAATCCTCCCTACTTTTTTTATAATTATTCCTAAACTAACATCCCTCAAATATAGTGTCAATAGTTTGAACATTTGAGCAATAATAAAGATTATAAAAGACAAACTGACAAACAGAGAACTTCCTGTGTTGAACAGAGTTTCAAAGTTGAGTTAGAGTGCTCTAGTTATTTACCTAAAGGCCTTCGGCCTTCCTGTAAAGGGGAGCAAAAATCTGGATGCGATTTATATGCTTTTCAATGATAAAGATGCGGTTTGAGGAGTCAATAAAGATATGGGCAGGAAAATAAAGAGTCCCTTTTTTCCAGCCAAGCTTTCCAAACTCCCATTGAAGTGTGCCTTGTGAATCAAATACCAAAACCTTATGTCTGTGTTGATCCACCACGTAAATGTTTCCATGCGGGTCAAGAGCTATACTTGTGGGAAATTGAAAATCACCACGCTCTTTTCCCCTCTTTCCAAACTTATTAATCAAATTACCTTCTCGATCAAACACATATACCTTCCCAGCCAGTGTTTCTAATGCATATATTCTTCCTTTTTTATCAATGGCTACATCAGAAAAGTTAGTAAATGCCTTATCAGAAATAGACACCTGGGATATTAACTGAAGCCTTGGATTAAAGACCATTATCTTTTTATGCCTTCGTTCAATGACATAAAGGTTATCATTAATATCCATGGCCAAATAAATAGGAGTTCCTTCTACCGCCAAGACATCTTTAGAGTTTACTCCTCTGTCATAAATAATAACCCCATTTTTTCCCCGCTCTGTCACATATAGCTTCCCATGACTATCCTGGACTGCACTTATGGGATGAAATATTTCCCCATCTGCATTGAACTCTTCCAGGAGTTTAAATTCATCGCCCCGTGCATCAAAAAATAGTAATCTACTGTTCCCTGTATCTGAAATAATTAGTTGTTGTTTATGCTCACTAAGGAAAAGACTTAAAGGCTGGTTAACCCCACCTGCCTCTTTTGTATCAAGGGTCATAAGAAGCTCTACCGGTGCCTTTTTTTGAGCCAGTATTAAGGGACTACCAAAGAGCCCCCATAAAATCCCTACCAAAATGACTAACAATTTTTTCCTTGCCATCCTTAGTACCCCTTATGGCATTGGATACATAACGCCCGATCTCTGTTATAATAGAGCATGAATTTATCTTTAGCAGCATGCATACTGTGGCATGTGCTGCAATTTAGGGGGTGCCCTGTACGGGGATCAATAGCCTTCTCTCCAAGAGGGTGAGTAATAGTATGTTGTGCTTTATGGCAAGTATCACACCCTATACTCTCCTGTGGTTTAAGGTATAGAGGGTGATCATAATGAGGTGGCCTATGACACTTAAGACATTTTCTTTCCTTAACAGGGACGCATCTAATGCGTTTTAATTTTTTCTCCATAAAAATTTGCTTTCTATCTGTATCTTGATGGCAGCTAAGACAAAGCTCTTCATCCGCTTTGCTTATTAAACCCTTTCTGTTTGAAGAATGGGGGTTATGACATAGTGTGCAAGCATTTTCCTCATTTATCATATGAGTATTGATATTACTAAGTAATTTTTTCTCCTCTTTGTGGCAACCAAAACAAAGCTCTTTACCAGCTAACTTAGTAGTAACCTCCCTATCAGCCAAAATGGGATTATGACACTCCCCGCACTTCCTCTGCAAAAAGGCTGAATGACCATAGGCATTAAATATCCCTTTACTATCAGAACTGTGGCCACTGTGGCAATTGGTGCAATCCGACCCCTTTAAGGTAAAAGATAAAGATATGCCATTTACCTGACACCTTATACCATGGCAGCTTTGGCATAATTGGCTAGGACTCTTCACTAACTGATTCCTTACGTTTGATGCATGGGCATGGTGGCAAGATAAACACCTTTTCTCCCTAAAAGGAGGTATGAGATAAGGCCTTTCAAGGTGCCCTTTTACTGCCTTATGGCAATCCAGGCACAAGAAATTCTCTGACTTTGTCAATATATATCTATAATTTGAACTATGGGGGTTATGACAATCGGTACACTCACCTCTTTTAAAGGCAGAGTGAACGCTTTTGTTTTTAAAGTCTTCTTTAACCTCTTTATGGCAACCTAGACATAGAATATTAATCTCATCCTTTATAAGGGCAGCATGATTTGAAGTATGGGGGTTATGACAGGTAGTACATTGTCCCTCCTTTACAGGTACATGAACATGATCTTTGGAAAATTCTTTTTTCAGTCCCTCATGACACCCATAACAAAGATCAGGCATCCCTACCTTGAGCTTGGTCTGGGCATATGTCTTCCCCCCTAGTACTGAAACAAAAAGGATCAGGAATATTACAATCTTCCTGAATCCTGAATCCTGAATCCTGAATCTTGAGCTATTCATGGCAAAGTATGCAGTCCCTTTTAGCAAATGGGCCATGTTCCATCTTTTTTAGCAAACCTGCTTTTTTTGTAACATGAGGCTCATGACATCCAAGACATCGGCTGGTCTTGGTAATAATTCTTCGGTGTGCCTTTAGAAACGGCTGCTCAGTAATTGAATGACATTTTATGCACAGAAGCGGATCAGAAGCAGTAAGCAAGTCTCTCAACTGAGAGCAATGAGGTAGGTGACAGCTCAGGCAGTCCCCCTCTTCCATTATTATATGCCCCCTTCTTTTCTTAGTAGTAACTATTTCTTCATGGCAGGAAAGACAAAGTTCCTGTGGGAGGTTTAAAAGTTGATGCCTAAGTTTTGCCCCATGAGGGCTGTGGCAATATACACAATTTCCTTCATCTATAGGGACATGGCTAATTCTGCTTTCTTTAATCATAACTTCAAGATCCTTGTGACACCTAAAACAGCTCTGAGGCAAGGGCATAATTTGCTGGGCCATGTAGTCGGTGGCATGCGGATCATGACAGGTTTGACAATCCCTCTCTTTAAAAGGTGAGTGGATGCCTACATCTAACATATCTTTAGCCATATTGCTGTGGCAAATAAAGCATAACTCATTTTGAGCACCAACCGTTAGGTATCTATAGCCTGATGCATGGGGCTTATGACACAAAAGGCACTCCCTTTTGGCTACGGGTGTATGGATAGATACCTTAAAAAACTCCTCCTCTTTATCCTTATGGCAGGTATAGCAAAGCGCTGTTGGGGGAGTTTTAATCATGCCAGGGTAATTACTGCCATGGGTATCATGACACTGCACACACTCAATTTTTGAAAATGGGTCATGGGTATGCCTTTCTCTCAACTCCTTTCCTGTTTTTGCATGGCAGGTAAAACAAATCTGTCTCTGTCTAACCTTTAATTGAAGGTGGTTTTCTGAGGCATGAGGATTGTGGCATGCTACACACCCTGCCTCCTTAATAGGGCTATGTACCCTGCTTACCTTAAGGACCTCCTTTCTTTCTTTGTGGCAAGTGATGCAAAGGTCGGTTTTACCCTTAAGGGTCACCGCCTTATAATCTGTTGCATGAGGACTGTGGCAACTTAGACACCTACCCTCATCAAGGGGGCGGTGCCTATAGGCTTTCTTAAATCCCCTTTCTTCCTTCTTGTGGCAGCTATAACATAGCTTTCCATCAGGGGCAATTACCTCTAAGGGGTTGAGGTCAGTAACTCTTTTGTGACAGGAACTACATTTTCCTTCATCTAAAGGAGAATGCACTGATTCTCTAAGCAATTTGTCATTTGTAGAGCTGTGTGGGGTATGGCACCCCGTACAGTTACGCCTCTCTACAGGATAATTCCTGTGTGCCTGTTTGAAGACATCCGAGGTAGCTGAGTGACAAGATAGGCATAGGTCTATCTCATCCTTTTTCAGATGATCCTTATATTCAGAACCGTGAGGCCTATGGCAAGTGAGACATCCATTGGTTAAGGGCTGATGAACCTTTGCCCGAGTAAAAGTTACCCGGTCATGGCAAACAAGACATTGTTCATTGCCCAACTTCTTTTGAAGGAATTTGTTTTCTGAAGCATGTGGATTGTGACATACAACACATTTGCCCTCCTTTATTGCAGTGTGTATATGGGGCATCTTATCTATATCCAAGGCCATCTTATTGTGGCAAAGATAACAAAGTCCTGATCCCCTTTCCTTTAGAGACTTAACTGGAAGCTTCCCATGGCGGAGATGACATGCCTCACAATCCTTTCTCCCCATGGGGGAATGGATATACGCCTTTTTAAATTCCTCTAATTTTTCGGTATGGCACTCTAGACAGGGCTTTGGTCTGAAACGCCTCCTAACCCCCTTGGGTGCACAGCTCAAGATAAAGATAATTGCTGTAACCACAAAGACAGCCACTAACCACAGGCTTTTTGTCTCTCGGAATTTTTTAACCATTTTTTAAGAGATTCGTATACCTCTTTTTGATTTCTTGTCAAGCTAAAAAATTTTAATTATGCAACTTCTCCTCTAAGTAGTGGATTGCATCCCTGTTGACCTCGATTCTTACCCCAATTTTCAATCGGTCTACATACTCTTTAAATATCTTGTTATACTGAGCCTTAAAGCAGACCTTTTTAACCCTGTCTTTTATGTCATCAAATTCCTCTACTTCTTCCTTAGACCTTCCATCCAAACGAACTAATATGTAACCAGAATCTATCTTGACTATAGGGCCTATATCTCCTACCTTAAGATCATCTATAATTTTTCTTAAAGGTTCGGGAAATTCATCCTTACTCAGCCACCCTATAGCCCCGCCTTTTGACGCTGCTGAATCAATAGAATGCCTTTTTGCCAGCCACGCAAAATCTGCTCCATTTTTAAGCTGATCCACCATCTCTTGGGCATCATCTATGGTCTTAACCGTAATTTGCCTAAGCTTAAACTGGATAGGTTTTACGAATTTTTTTTGATTTTTTACATAATAGTCCTTTAATATCTCATCTGAAAGGTCGATTTTTGGCATAATCGCCTTTTGAGAAAAGATATTTTTAAGAAGTTGCCCTTTATGTCTTCTAACCTGCCTACTGAGTTCTGGCTCCTTTTCATAATGTCGACTAAGCGCTTCATTATCTACCAATTTATAGTCAATCCAGTCATTTATGATATTCTCTTTTAATTTCTCATTTGCTACCGCACCTCTCTTTGAAAGGGCTGATCGAATCCTCTGAGAAAATTCACCAACCGTAAGAATAGTTCCATTGATTTTTACTAAAGGCCTGGAATCATAGAGATATTGTCCCAGTTCCTCTATGTTAATAGAGGAAAGTAGCTTATGGTCAATATTAATTCTAGCTTTATTTCTAAGATGTCTAAGGTATTCATT
>LJNA01000041.1 GCA_001304365.1 Syntrophobacter sp. DG_60
AAGTATTAAAAACCAATATTGAGGATCTGCCTATCACTGAGATAGCTAAATCATCAGCCAATTTCAGAGGCATTCAGGGAAGGGTAAAATATGCTGAAGGCTTCATCTCAGTGCGGCTGTTTATAAATGTGTAGTAAGCCGATGATCCCACATTCTAGACTCACATTAAATGAAAAGGGCTTTATTACCTCAAGCCTGGAAATTCTTAAATCGGGTCAAATTGCCCAGGGAGAAAAGGTGGCTGAGTTTGAGAAAAGGCTAGCCAATTTTATAGGTGTTAAAGGGGGGGTGGCCACCAACTCAGGTACTTCAGCTTTACATTTGGCTTTGCTTACCTTGGGAATAAAAGAGGGAGATGAAGTTATTATTCCCAGTTATGTTTGTTCAGCCCCCCTAAACGCCATAAACTATGTAGGGGCCACTCCTGTATTGGTGGACATTAATCCTTCTAGCTTTAATTTGGATGTTAAGAAATTAATCACATGCATTACTAAGAAGACCAAGGCCATTATAGCACCCCATCTTTTTGGTCTGCCAGCCGACATGGATGAGATTTTATCGGTGGGGGTTCCGGTTATCGAAAACGGGACACAAGCCTTGGGCGCAGTTTATAAGGGGAAGAAGGTTGGTAGCCTAGGCTTACTCTCCGTATTTTCTTTTTACGCCACTAAGGTCATCACCACCGCAGAGGGCGGGATGGTTCTTTCTAGCTCTGAAGAACTGCTGGAAAAAGTTAGGGATCTCCGTGATTACGACAAAAAGTGGAATTATAAAGTCCGCTATAACTATAAAATGACAGACCTCCAGGCAGCCTTAGGCATAAGTCAGCTAGAAAGCCTTCCTTTATTTTTGAAGAAGAGAAAGGATATAGCCCTCCAATATTTTAGATGGTTAAGGAAACTTCCCATGGTTTTACCGATACAGCCCAGGGATAGAAATCATATATTTTACCGCTATGTGGTTCAGATAGAAGGCAACCTAAACAGGTATATCGAACTCCTGCAAAAGGAAGGAGTCTTCTGTGAGCGCCCTGTATACCGACCTTTGCATCATTATCTTGGCCTGGATAATTTTCCCGAGACAGATAAGGTTTGGAATACAGCCCTTTCTATCCCCATTTACCCTTCCCTCAAAGAACCAGAGGTACAGAGGGTTATTGAGGCTGTAAAGAATGTAACTTTGATAGTATAGGAATTTTCATTTTGGACGCAGATAAACGCAGATTGTCAAGATTTTAAATATAAAGAACTAACTGAGGAGATTATTAAAATCTTCTATAGAGTTAAACGTAAGGCATTTGATAATTTGAGAAAATAGTTTTCTGCGGGTATCGGCGAAAATCTGCGTCCTAATTAATTTGAGCTTACGAGAATAAATTGATGAAAACAGAAATAAAAACAGAGAGAAAGATTTTACCATATATGGCCCTAATAATAACTCTAGTCCTTATAACTCCCTCTATAAGAAGTAGCTGGTTTATGTGGGGAAACAGATGGCTATATATCTTGTTATCCTCCTTTTTTCTTTCCTATGGGTTGACCTATCTAGTTAGAGGCTGGGCTATCAGGATAGGAGCCTTGGATTATCCCAACCAAAGAAAGATACACCAAAAACCCACCCCTCTTTTAGGAGGAATAGCCATCTATTTAGGCTTCATGGGTGCTGTTTTGGCTAACTCCATATTTACTCGGGAAGTAGTGGGAATAATTATAGGAATAAGCCTCCTGGTGTTTATAGGGATTATTGATGACCTAAGGGGAATCAAGTCATGGTTGAAGATTTCAGCTCAAGTGGTAGCTGTCTCCGTGGTCATTATTCTTGGGGTTACCGTAAAGGTTTTTCCATCCAGTATCTTGGGGAATCTGGGTAATATTATACTCACCTATCTGTGGATTATGGGGATTACCAATGCATTTAATTTCTTTGATGGAATGGATGGATTAGCCGCTGGCCTGGGCATAATTACTGCCTTTTTCCTAAGTGTTTTAGCCCTTCAAACCTCTCAGCCCTTTTTAGGTTGGCTATGTGTGGCCATAATTGGGGGATGCCTGGGTTTCCTCCCATACAATTTCAGACTCAGAAAACCTGCCAGTATATTCCTAGGAGATAGCGGGGGTGCATTTCTAGGATTTGGTCTATCCTCCTTGGCCATCATGGGCGAGTGGGCAGATAATAACCCTATTGTCTCCCTAACTGCCCCCGTTCTCATATTCTGGGTTTTTATCTTTGATATGACGTACATTACCATAAGTAGAATCGCTAACGGGAAGGTTGCCAATTTAAAGGAATGGGTGGAGCATGTAGACAAAGACCATCTGCACCACCGGTTGGCCTTAGTTCTAAACAACGGGAAGCTAACAGTGTCCATAATCTTTCTTATAACTATCTGTTTGGGGCTAAGTGCTACTGCCCTCAGGTATGCCCGCACCATTGATGCCCTGCTTTTAATCTTACAGGCCGTTATAATAGTGGCTTTAGTAAGTATTCTTCAAAGAAAGGCAGCCCATAGGTGAGAATCTCAAAACAATGAAGTGGATATTCTTAATGCCTCTAAGAAAAACCTTAGAAAGATTGAAATATTATAGTGACATAAGGCTACTCTTCCAAATATTATTGGCGTCGTTAAAGGTTTCCCTAATGTTTTACTTTCAGAGGAGCAAACATCTTATCAGGTTGGCTGATCCTGGGGGACTTAAAAGAAGATCCGGAGACCAGGAGAAGATAACCAGATATGTCTATCTCTGTCTATACCTGCGCCGAAGACTTGGTCTTAAAGATACTTGCTTAACCCATTCAATTCTTCTCTGCCACATGCTCAGAAAATATGGAATAGATGCCAAGGTAAATTTTGGGACTGAGAGGAATAAAGAAATAAAAGATTTAGCATTTATTGGACACTGCTGGGTTAGTGTAAATCAGGAGGATGCCCCAACCGGCTATCGGCTTATATATAGATATCCCTAGATACCAGAAGCCCCATATGGAGGTTGATAAATAAAAGAAATGCTTTATGCGGTTGAGACCTCGAATCTGACCAAGGTTTTCAGGCCGTCAAAGAATATATTTAGCCTGAAATCCCCAAAGGATAAAATTATAACCGCCCTAAACCAAGTGGATTTAAAGATAAGAAAGGGTGAGGTATTTGCTGTTTTAGGTCCAAATAGTGCTGGTAAAACCACACTTATAAAGATTCTGTGTTCTTTAATTACCCCTACCAGTGGCACTGCCCACATAAATGGCTATGATGTGATAAAAGATGAAGACAAAATTAAATCCCTTGTGGGTTTGGTTATTGGGGAAGAGAGGAGTTTTTATTGGCGCCTGACTGGAAGAGAGAATTTGGAATTCTTCGGAGTGCTTTATAACCTGAGTCTAAACCAGGCGAGAAAGAAGACCGAAGCTATTATGGAACTGCTAGAAATAGAGGATCCTGACAAGAGATTCCAGGAATATTCCACCGGTAATAAACAAAAACTTGCCCTGGGAAGGTGTCTGCTTTCCAATTCAGAGGTTATCTTTATGGATGAGCCTACAAAGAGCCTTGACCCTGGTGTGGCATCAAGGTTTAGGAAGTTTATTAAAGAGGTATTAGTCAAAAAGGAAGGTAAGACCATATTTTTTTCTACTCACTCAACTCAAGAGGCAGAGGAGCTAGCAGATAGAATAGCCATTATGAATAAAGGACGAATTATGGCATATGGTTCTATAAACGAGCTCAAGGGTAACGGAGCCTCTTTGCTGGATGCCTTTAACCGATTTACATCAAAGAGAGGGGTTTAAAATTGGCACTTGAGAAGATCTGGGTCTTTTTGAAAAGAGATTTTTTAACCGCCTCAAGCTATAAGTTTTCCTTTTTTTGGGATGCAGCCGGCATCATTGGCACCATGCTTACTTTCTTCTTTATCGGGGAGCTATTCAAAAATAGTCACGTTCCCTCGCTTGGCCAATACGGAGGCAACTATTTTTCTTTTGTGATTATCGGGGTTGCCTTCTCAAGCTATCTGGGTTCTGCTTTGGGGAACTTTGGTGGGGTAATAGGCAATGAACAGGAGCTGGGTACCATGGAGGCATTAATTATGACCCCCACCCGGATTTCTACCGTACTTCTGGCGGGTTCACTATGGAATGTCCTCTTTACTACTGTCAGAGTGGCCTTTTATCTCCTGCTAGGAGTTTTATTTTTTAATATGAATTTAAAGGGGATCAATTTTTTGGCCCTTATAACTGCATTAACTCTATCTCTGGTCCCTTTTATTTCACTGGGGATTATATCGGCAAGTTTCATACTAGCCTTCAAAAGAGGTGAACCCATTAGTTTCCTCTTCCATGGGGCATCAAAACTGTTGGCAGGAGCCTTTTTCCCCATAGCCATCTTGCCCTTATGGTTTAAGAAGCTTTCAATTCTTATTCCCCTCACTTATTCTCTAAGGGCCCTAAGAGGAGTACTTTTGGCACAAAGCACATGGAGAGATTTGGCTCCTGATTTATTGGTGCTTTTATTTTTTTCTGTAATTCTATTTCCATTTTCTCTAAAATGTTTTAAGGTTGCCTTAAAGGTGGCCAAGCGGCAGGGAAGCCTAGTCTATTATTGAGAAAAAGGGCATATTAAAGGAGGGCAAAAAGATGCCAAAAAGAGAAAATCTTATTGCCAATCCAGAAATCATATTTAGGGAAGAAGGCGATGAGGCCTTTCTCTTCAACCCCGAGGATGGAAACCTGTCATGTATAAATGAGCTTGGGGTATTCATCTGGAAGTACTGTGATGGAAAACACACCAGCAATGAGATCATAGATCTCATTCACAAAGATTATCAAGAAATCCCAAAGACTGAGATACGCAGGGACTTTAACAAATTTGTTAATCAGTTAGAGAAACTTGGTTATTTAAAGGTGAAGAAATGAAAATACTTTCTGCCCCCCTCAAGGTCACTCTGGCAATTACTAATAAATGCAATCTTTATTGTAAACACTGCGGTGTCTCCTCAACTCGAGATTCAGAAGAACTAACCACTCAGGAATTTCTAAATCTGATTACAAACTTGGTCCGCTTTAAAGTCTTCGGCTTAAACATAACTGGAGGAGAGCCATTTATGAGACACGATATCTTCACCATCTTAGATTTCCTATCTAATCTTCCGCTTCGGTTTAATATCAACACAAATGCCACCTTGATCAATGAGCATATATCAAAAAGGCTGAGTAGAAATAACAGGTTAGACGGGATCTTGGTAAGTTTAGATGGGTCAAATCCTGAAGTTCATGATAGGTTAAGGGGTAAAGGTGCCTTTCAGGCCACAATTAAGGGATTGAGGGCTCTTACCGCGTACTTAAAGGGGAAGATAGGCATCTTTACTGTAGTCACCAAATACAACTTTAGAGACTTAGAAAATATAGCAGTACTTGTTAAATCCTTTGGAATTACCTCGGTGCAGTTTGAGCCCCTTCTTCCTCAAGGAAATGCACTTTATTATAAACAGGAACTCACCCTTAGCCATAAAGAGACCATCTTTGTTTACGATTATGTGAAAAAGATCTCCCAGAAATTTGGAGGGCTTATCGCTGGCAACTACCTCACCATGGGAGAGATGTTCAGAAACTGGGACAGCAATCCTATCCAAAAAGAGGACTCCAATGCAAAGGCTGGAAGACTTTTTAACTGCCAGGGTGCCATAACCAAGATGGTCATAAGGCCAGATGGCTGGGTGGTCCCATGCGATAGGCTCTGGGACCTAAAGCTTGGCAATGTCCGAGAACACAGCTTACCAGAAATTTGGCTCCAAGGGAAACCCATAAAAGAATTCAGAAGCCGTTTCTTACACACCGTGGATGACATTGAAGAATGTAAAGACTGTCTATACAAATCTAGGTGTCATGGTGGCTGTCCGGCTGTTCCCTATTATACAGGAAAGGGAATAATTGCCGCTGACCCCATGTCTTGCTATAAGATTTATAAAGAAGCGAGTTTGAGCTATGCCTAAGCAAAATAAAAATCTTTCCACAATCTATTTTTACTCTACCCAACACTGCAATCTCCTGTGCAGGCATTGTTGGCTCTCCCCTCCATTTACAAGAGATAGAGAAGAGTATGTTGATAAGGTTAAAGATGAGATAACCCTTGATCAAATGAAATGGGCTATAGATGAGGCCCTTGAGCTTGGTCTAAAGGGAATAAAGCTCACCGGTGGTGAGCCATTCCTAAGGCCGGATATCTTGGATTTTATAGAATATTTTCATAACAAAGGCCTCTATTCATGGATTGAAACCAATGGCACCCTGATTGATAGGGATATGGCAAGGGCACTCCAACATTTTAATATCTCTCAAATTTCTGTAAGCATTGATGGTCCTTCAGCCACAGAACACGATAAATTTCGGGGCATTGCCGGAAGCTTTGATAAAGCTATTAAGGCCATCAAACTACTTGTTAAATATAATATCCCAGTCCAAATAATCTTTAGCCTTTACCGGGGAAATTTGCCCCATCTATGGGAGACCATTTCGTTAGCCAGAAGTCTAAAGGTCAGATCCCTTAAGATAAATCCACTGGCATTAATGGGAAGGGCTCTAAATCTAAAGAAAAGGGGTCAGACCTTGAACATCAAGGAGCTTCTTGGTTTGAATAAGGAAATAGAAAAGGGAAATTCCAGAGGGAATCCGCCCGAGATCCTGTTTGATCTACCCTTGGCATTCCAGTCCATTAGATCTCTCATGTCAGGGAGGGGGGCAAGGTGTGATATCCTAAATATCTTGGGGATATTGGCCGACGGGAGCGTTTCTTTCTGTGGGGTGGGAAGTCAAGAGAAGGAACTTATAATGGGCAACATAAAATGGGATAGTTTAAGAAAGATCTGGCATGAAAATGAAATTCTAAAAGAAATGAGAAGAAAGATTCCCCTCGGATTAGAGGGAATTTGTAAAAAATGTATTATGAAACATGTTTGCCTGGGATTCTGTCGGGCACAAGTTTACACCTTGGAGAAAAACTTTACCTCAAGCCCCTGGTTTTGTGAACAGGCCCTTCGTTTAGGATTATTTCCTCAAAGCAGGTTGATGGACTAAAAAATGTGTGATTTTTATGTAAAGATTGCAGACCTCACTATAGACTTGAAATTAATAAATTTTAAAAGAAAGGAAGAGGCCACTAAAATAGCCCTTTTTCACTTACTTTCTGATTTTATAGACAAGAAAGATAGCTTACACGGGAGAATCAACATAATTTCAACTAGAAGAAAAAGAAACATCCTGGAACCAGAAATGAAGGCATTTTTTGAGGAATACTTTGATAGGATACTATTAAGGTTTCCTAAGACATTATGGCCGAAAGGGGAACTAAAATATCATCTACATATACTTTCCTCATATGCCCATGATGAGAGACTTATGTACCTAATAAATGCAGTAAAAGAAAAGGAAGGAAGGGCTTATATCATCTTTTGTATCTCTGGATTCTTCTTTTTACATAATATTAAGGCCAGAGAGAGCTTTGTTTTTTTGGATATCACCAGGTATAATGCGGATTTTATCTCCATTAAAATACTAGGCCTCCTTCGGTACGCTGCCTCTTTACTTCATTTAGATTCAGGAGGGTTGCTTCTCCACGCAGCCGCAGTTAACATTGGTAGCAAGGGTTACCTTTTCCTGGGCGACACCGGTTCGGGCAAGAGTACTATACTCTCCCTTGTTCCCCAAAACTCAGTATTTGGAGATGAGACTATAGTTGTAAGAAAAAGAGGAGATGGTTACTTCATGTGGCCGGGCCCCTATGGTTATTTCGATTCAGATGGGTCCTTTATAAACAACCTCTCCAGGAGAAAAGTTAAGGTAAGGAAGATATTCTCTTTAGTCAAGGATAATAAGACTTACACAGAACATATAGCCACCGGCCATCTGGTGGCGGAAACTCTGTATGAGCACCCATTTTTTGCAAGGTGCTTAAATAGAGATCTATCGACCAAAATGGTAGACTTGCTTTTTGATCTTTTTCATTCGGTTCCTTGTTACCGCCTTCATTTTAAGAAGAATAGGGAGTTTCTAAGATACTTAGTCTAAAATCCTGATTTAATGGGAGGAGAACATGGAGAAGGAGGAGGAGAAAAAGGGGGAAAAGAGGTATGAGCCGCCCCAGATAAAAAGCCTCGCTGCATCTAAGGCATTTGGGGCGAGCTGTGTGTCCGGCAACTCACCAGGCGGCGGGAGTCCTTGGTGTAAGAGTGGGGGTCAAGCGGGGTCGGGTCGCTGTAGTAACGGTAGCATCCAAGGTTAATCTGGGACCGATGGAATTTTAGCCAGAAAAAAAACTATATAAAAAGAGAGCTCTGAAAAGAAAATCCTTTTTTTCTCTCCGTAAAACGAAATTTTTTTCACCCACCCAAGACTTGCTAACTAAATCCTCAAAAGGGGCTTCTTTTAAAATCAAGTGAATTGGTCTAAGGAAGATAGACTAATCTTTATTTGTGCCCGAACCAGTTTAGGGCAGGAACTAAAGGAACAAATCAAGGAACTTCAAAAGACCCATTTAGATTGGCCTTACATCCTGGATAAGGCCCAAAAAGAAGGGGTCTCCCCTTTACTTTATCATAATCTAAGCAAGATACCATGTGATGGCCATAACCCGCCTCAAGAGATCCTGGATCGGTTGGAGAAAAATTACTACCGTAATGTGGCATGCAATATGGGATTATACCATGAGCTAGAGAAGGCCCTAAAGGGCTTAAAAAAAGCAGGGATTGAAGTCATTCTCCTTAAGGGGGCCTTCTTGGCTGAAACTGTTTATCCTAATATTGGCTTACGGCCAATGGCGGATATCGACCTCCTTATAAAGAAGGAAGATCTAAGAAAAATCCATAAGATACTTAACTCATTGGGCTACCTTTCTCCACACAATTACCAGGATTATCTAGACATACCCCACAGTCCCTACCTCAACACCCTCATCTATCAAACCCCCAGTCCCATATACTTCTTTTTACATCTCCACTGGCACCTGATTAATTCCTCTCGCCCCCTTCATGCCTATGCCTCTAAAATCGATATGGATAGCATCTGGAATGAAGCCATACCTTTTAAGGTAGGAAATGTGAGCGCTATGACCATGTCACCTCACCATATGTTGATCCATCTTTGCGAACATGCCTTTAGACATTCATTCGATAGGCTTATCCTTCTTTCTGATATATTTGAGCTTATCAGATACTATGACAAATACCTCTCGTGGGATGAGGTCATTGAGGAGGCAAATCGCTTTAATTTAATACGGCCCCTTTACTACAGTTTATATTTTACACACAAATTCCTGGGTGCCAAAATACCAAGGGGCGTGTTATCCTCTATAAGACCGGTAAAATTTACCCTTTGGGAACGGAAATTTATTTCCTTGATCTTAAATAATGTTCGGGGGGCTGACTTATCCTTTCCTATGTACCTCTCGATACAAAGTGGTTTGACCCAAAAAATAAGGTTTTTGTGGAACACCTTATTCCCACCCTCTCAGGATATGGCCCATATATATGCGAGAAATGCGCATAGTACAAATGTCCCTCATCATGTAGTGCGTTTACATAAGGCCATGGGTTATGGATCTAGACTCTTATTCTCCCTCATAACAGGCAGGGAACTTAAGGCAATGTAGTATCTTTCATATCAACGATCTTCATTTTTAAGTTTTAGTATTTTTTTCTAACGTCCATCATTTGAATCTCCATTAAAATTACTTTGACAAAGTTCTGAGAGATGAATGAGTTATCTGAAATTGTTACCTATTTTTAGGAGGTACGCAGGATGAAAGATGAAGATAAGACAAAGGAGCAACTCATAATAAATGAGGAGGTAAGCAAGATGGGAGAAAAAATAAGAAAAACGGGAATCGATATTATAGGTGATGCTCCCTGGGGCACGCACTTCTGCCTTTTTTACCAGACCAAAAAAGATTTAATTGATATTTTGGTACCTTATTTCAAGGCAGGATTAGAAAATAATGAATTCTGCATATGGGTTACTTCACAATCTCTTAGTGAAAAGGAAGCCAAAAAAGCAATGAGAAAGGCTGTGCCTAATTTTGACCGATATCTAAAAAGAGGACAAATAGAGATTATTCCTTATGCCAAATGGTATCTCAAAGATGGTACTTTCAACCTAAAAAGAATTCTTAATGCCTGGGTTGATAAACTCAATCAAGCCCTGGCCAAGGATTATGATGGCATGAGGGTAACAGGTAATACAGCTTGGCTTGAAAAAGGAGATTGGAGAAAGTT
>LJNA01000042.1 GCA_001304365.1 Syntrophobacter sp. DG_60
ATGGCTAAAAATAAAAGGTCTCCTCTTTTCTGGTTCTTTCTTGGGATAGGATGTTTTATTGTTCTTGTTTTCCTGATCCTAATGGTTCTCCCTGCCTTTTTAAATATAAATTTTGTTAAATCCAAAATTAGTCAGGAATTAAAAGAACGCTATCAAGTTTCAGCCCAAATCGCCTCTATTTCGCTAAGATTCCTCCCCCGTCCAAAGGTAGTTTTAACAGATACACAGGTCACTTCGGATAAAATTGAGGCTTATCTTCCTATGGTCTCGGCTTATCCTAAGCTCTGGCCTATTTTACATAAAAAACTTGAAATAGACACCATTGTTTTAGAAAAGCCCGGCTTAAAGGTTTTCCTCACCCCCAAACCAAAGAAACCTCCAGAACCTCTGATTGAAAGGCTTAAAAAACAGGGTGAAAGGCTCTCAGCTTTTTCCTTTAAGGCCGATCTCCAATTAAAAAACGCTTCTCTTGAGGTCCTAGAGGGGCAGTCTTGCCTTTTTAAGGCTGATTCTATCAATCTCATGGCTGAAATAAAGGATAATCAAATCCTCTTAGAAACTTCTTTTAATACTCCCTTTAGCCAAGAAGTGTTAATAAAAGGGCGCGCTAATTTAGGGGCTGGTCTAGAAGGCCGGGCACATTTTAAAAAATTGAATCTTGAGCACTTCCCCTTTACTCCTCTAACTAGGAAAATAGTGAAAACTGAAATAGATTTAGATCTCACTTTTGACTTGGAATCGCCTGCCAAGTTTAATTTGGGCTTTAATCTCGCCTGCCCCTGTTTTAAAACCCAAGATATCTTCTTAAAGGGCGGATTTGTCCAAGGAACAGCACTCAGGAAAGAAAATGCTTGGGAACTTAATATTTCAAGGTTAGGCCTTGAAAATCCAAGAGTTGAAGGTCAAGGTTGGTTGGCTATAGACCTTAAAAAATACAAGATAGCCTATAACTTTGAGGGACAGGAGTTGGATGTAACTGGCCTCAGAAATTTATTGTGCAATCTCCTTCCTCAAAACCAGACAGTCAAAGATATGTTTAGCATTGTAAAGACGGGGAGGATTAGAGACTTTCACATGTCCCAAGAGGCCCTTAGCAAAAGCGAGTTTAAAAACTTAAAGAATCTTAAGATAGATGCCCAAGTCATTACGGCAGAAGTAGATATCCCTACAGTAGAATTAAAGGTTCACAGCGGTCAAGGGAAAATTACCTTTAAACAAGGTATCCTTTATGGTGAAAACCTTTCTGGAATTGTCGAAGGGGCAAAACTAAGGGAAGCCAAGATTGCCATCGGCATCAAAGACCCTAGTAAAATTTTAAATCTTCAGGGATACTTTACTGCCTCTTTAGAAACCGGTCTGTTTTTTTTAAAAAGATTTGTCAAAACTGACTCGATTCAGAAGGAACTTGGACTTATTTCCAAGGCAGAGGGTACCCTTTCTGGCACAATTGCCATTATTGGAACCTCCAATGCGGTAGATGTGGGTCTTAAAGCCTCCTTGTTAAAAGGGAACATCCTTTATCAAAGACTTCCCTATCCAGCTTTAATTGATAAGATTGACTTTTCCTATGACCAAAAAAAGATAACCTGGCAAGATCTGAAAGGACACCTTGGCCACTCTATGGTTAGTAAATCTAATGGAGAAATAGACCTTTCCACTGAAAAAGTTTTTATAAATATTAAAAACTTCTCTGGCAAACTAATTGCTCATGAACTTAACCCCTGGTTAAAACAACAAAATTTCCTTAAGGACTTCTATCAGGATTTTGACCTTCCCCAAGGAAAAGTTGAAATTTCTTCAGCTAATCTTATTTACAAATTTGGTGAATCTTCTTCCCTCAGTTATACCCTTAACTTTAGCCTCAGAGACTCCATCCTTTCCCTTTCCTTTTTACCAAAAAAGGCCCAGATAGAGAGTGGCCAGGGATTTATTTCTCCTCAAGTTATCAGGTTTAATGATACAAGAGGGCTTTTGGGAAAGGGAGACTTCATTATCTCTGGCGAGATTAAAGAACCCTTTGTAGAAAAAAGACAGATAAAGCTTTGGGGAGAAGGGGAAATTACTGCTGTCCTTGGAGATTGGATCTATCGGTTGGCAAACATCCCCGAGAGCCTTAAAATTAAGACACCAGCCAGAGTTGAATCCTTTAAATTAGATTATAGCCCTAGCAATATTCACCTTGAAACTAATCTCCTTAACCAACAAGGAATTGCCATGGGATTTAGCCTTGATTCTTTACCTAAAGAATTTTCCATTAAAGAGTTCTATTTAAAAGAAAATGACAAAGAATGTTACCTCTCTTTGGATTTAAATTGGCAGAAGGACTTTCTCATTGACCTGAACTTTAGAGGGACCCTTTCTTCTAAGACCTTAGATGCCATGTTGGTCCAGAATAAATACCTTACAGGCATTTTTACAGGGGAAATTGAAGGAAAAGTAAACTTCTCACACCCTAGGAAGTCGGAGCTCACAGGTTATCTGTTGGTAGAGGGATTGGCAAATATCAAGGGTCTTGAAGAACTTATGATTCAGCAAATGAATATAAAGGCCAGTGGCCGGGAAGTAGAGCTTGAAAAAGTTGCCCTTTCCTTAAAAGAAACAGCACTAGATGGTCACGGAAGGATAAAATTTATACCAGGTTTTCTGGAAATAAAGGGAAAGGTATTTGCTTCGGTAATTAATTGGGATGAAATTAGCAGGTTTTTCTCTAAGAAAGTTACAGAAAAAGACTCTACCATTAAGTTTAAAGGTGACATAAACGCAGAAGTTGACTTACTTTGCTATGATAACCTTACATTTGAAGAGATAGGAATCCTTATCACGCTAGAGGAAACTGAAGAAGTAAGAATAGAGGTTTGGAAGGGACATTACTGCCATTTGGACTTAACCGGTCTTATAAAGGCAGGCAAGGATGAACTTGCGCTTCACATTTCTGTTCAGGGAGAAGATCAGGATCTTAACAATTTCTTTTATTGCCTTTCTAAAAAACGTGGTCTGTTTGATGCTAACTATTCTTTAAAAGGAGAGTTTAAGGCTGAGGGAAGAGAACATCCCCTTCAGGAAAACTCGGCCGGTCATTTGGAGTTTCATTCTGAAAAGGGACGGATTTATAAATTTACTCTCTTGGCCAAAATCTTTTCCCTCTTAAATGTTTTGGAAATCTTTAAGGGCAGGCTCCCAGACCTTGGTAAAGAAGGGCTTCATTATAAGCATTTTGATGTTAGTGCTAATTTAAAAAATGGTATTTTGGCCATAGATTCAGCGGTTATTGACAGTCCAGCTATGAAAATCGTTGGTCAAGGAACGTTCAACACCGCTAATTCAGAGCTGAAGATGACCATTTTAGTTGCCCCATTAAGAACCATTGACATCCTGTTGAGTAAAATACCTATTTTGGGAGGGATTTTAACAGGTAAAAGCAAAACCTTTATATCTGTGCCATTAGAGGTTAAAGGCCCAATTCAAGATCCTTTTGTAAAACTTCTTCCACCGTCAGCTATTGGTAAAGGCATTCTGGGCATAATGAAAAGGTTCATCGGGGTACCTATAGAAATTTTCAAGCCTTTAAAAAAAGAATAAAAGTTCATTGGAAAATTTTTGAAAAAACAGGAAAAAGAAGAGAAAGAGGAAAGCTATCACTTAGTGGAACGTAGCTATGGAAGCTTTGTAAGGAGTGTTAGACTGCCTATAAAAATAGAAGAGGAAAAGATTAAGGCCTCTTATAAAGATGGCATACTAAAGATAGACATGCCCAAGGCCGAAGAGGCAAAAAAGAAGGAAATTAAGATCAAAGTGGAATAGAAAAAAAGATCCTATTTCACGGGGTAAAAGGCCCTTTGTCGGGGCCTCTTTTTTTTATTGCCCTATCTTGGACTAGTCTTCTTTTGGGGCGACAATGCCCCCAGAAATAATAAGCTTAAAGGCATCTTCTACGCTCATGTCCAAAAAAATTAACTCTTCTTCAGGAATCAATAGGTAAAATCCAGAAGTAGGATTTGGTGTAGTGGGAACAAAGACATTGATGACTTTTTGGGCCGTTTTTTTCTGCACCTCCCCACTACCTGTGCCTGTAACAAAGCCCAAGCTATAAATACCTTTGCGGGGATATTCTATAAGGACAACCCGTCTAAAATGGGCCTCCTTTTTCAAAAAAATGGCCTCTAATAGTTGCTTTAAGGCTGTATAAAGCACCCTCAGAAATGGGATTTTTTCAAATATCTGCTCGCCCCACCCTATTATCTTTTTACCAACATAATTGCGGGTAAAAAGTCCTGTTAAAAAAACAATAATAATAACCAGGACAAACCCCATCCCCGGGAGATGAAAGGGAAGATAGGTGCCCGGATTGTACTTTGGTGGCAGATACGCTAAGAACTTATCCATGAAATTGAGAAACAAAAGGAGGGCATAAATGGTTAAGGAAATGGGCAAAAGGACTAATATACCGGCCAAAAAATTATTTTTCAGTATATCACGCAGTTTTTTCAATCTTTATTCAATAATTTTTTTATTATCTTTCCCGCGTCTGGTGGATGAATAATCCTCCAATTACTGAAAGAATCTCTTATAGGCAATCAGGGCCTGTTTGAAGAAGTCTTCCTTCAATTCCCCATAGGGGGAGGGTGTTTCTAAAATCCTTTTGGGAATACGCAGGTTGTCTAGCGAGAAACCTTCCCTCAATTTAAACCGATATTTTTCTCTCAGGATTTCTTCGCCCAGCTCCTTTAAATCCCCTTCGGGAAGGTCAAAGCCTGCAATTTTTAAAAGATGGGCAATAGTTGGATAACCATAGACACCTCTAGCAAAGAAACAAATCACCAGTGAGGAAAGGATCTGACGGTAAGCTTCTTCAGCAAATATTCTTTGGGCGTAAGCCTCTGGGCTTAAATTCTCTTTTCCCAAAAAATTCTGGTCAAAATTATAACCGGCTGAATCAAGGTGGCTGTGACGGGAACCGGCAAGAAGGGTCAAGTGGCTCCCATAACCGGTATGATAGCCAGACATTTCATTTTTGCCAAAGGCCAACGCAAAATCTTTGCCACCATAGATTTCTGACGCATATTCTACACCCTTGGCAATAGCTTTATAAAATCTGTTTGGTTGTGAGACAATGTTTTTTACAATTTCTATGTAGGTCTGGTATCTCCCCCAGGCAGGCTCTAATCCCAATGTTTCCTTTCCCGTAATAAGTCCCTTTTGAAAGGCTTCAGTCGTCCAGGCCATGACTACACCGGTTGTGATTGCGTCCAAACCAAGCACTTCTACCTCATCCAACAAACGCAATACCCCTCTGACATCACTAATGCCAAGCATGGCCCCAAGGGCATAGATGGGCTCATAATCGTAAGATGTAAAGGTAGTTTTGTAAAAATAAGACTCATCTTCATAGGGTTCTCTTAGGGCGGCCAGGTGGATGCAGGCCATGGGACAATGGGTGCAGGCAATGCGACGCCCAAGATAGTTTTCAGCTAGATGCTCTGCCGAAATCTTTTCGGCCTCTTCAAAAAAGGGACTCTGTAGATTTCTGGTGGGTAGGGCCTTGAGTTTATTTAGGTGGGAGATATTTAAAACCGTGCCCAAATCATGATACTTTTTTAAAGAAGGGCTGGATAGAAGTTGCTTAAAGATTTCATCATAGCTCTTTTTGTAACCCTTTTTGTCTACTACAGATAAGCTATGTTTACCGCCAATGATGATGGCTTTTAATTTCTTACTGCCAAAGACAGCCCCTAGCCCCAAGCGTCCAAAATGGCGGTATGTTTCGGTATTCAGGCAGGCATAACTCACCAAACGCTCCCCACCTACACCAATCCGCATGATGGTGCGCATTCCAGAACCAGGTTCTCTTTCCCTTAGGGCACGGGCAGCCAAATTGCTCTTCATTCCCCAAATGCCCCTTCCATCGTGAAACTGAACTTTATCATTAAAAACCGTGATATACACTGGGGTATTACTTGCTCCTTTAATGACAATGGCACCGTATCCGGCCATGCGGATGCTGACTGCACTGCGGCCCCCGGCATGACTTTCACCCAGATTTCCTGTATGGGGTGACTTGAACATAGCCACAGTCTTGGAGGCCATAGGAAATAGGCCTACCAGAGGACCAACAGCAAAGATAATAGGATTATCTAGCCCTAAGGGGTCGGTGCCTTCTGGACACTCTTCATGTAGCAGGGCGGTGGCAACACCCACTCCACCTATATATCTTTCAAAAACTTCGGGTCGATAATCGACCCAGAAGCGCCGGCGGCTCAAATCTATATAAAGGACTCTTTGCAAAGGTTCATGCTGTAACATCTACCTGCTCCTTGTCTAATAGGGCAATAACCCCATGAGGACAATATTTGGTACAATAGCCACAATGGATGCAGATCACGGGTTTATTGGCGTCCTCATCCCAAAAGACAGCCCCAATGGTGCAAGCATCTTTACAATTCCCACAACCAATGCACTTTTGCGGTTGCAAAACTACACCTCCCTTTTTTCCTAGTTGTAAGGCATCCACCGGGCATACGGCCGCACAAGGTGGGTCTTCGCACGCTCGACATACGATGACGGTAAAACCACGGCTCATACCTCCACGGGAACGGACAAAGATGGCAGACTTCCCTAGGCCACCCTTGCCGAAACGACGGTGGCATGCAAACATACAAAGTTGGCAACCAACACACCTCTCCAAGTCAACGACATGTAAACGGGCCATAGCAATATTATAGTTTATCCGAGTTAAAAAATGAGTTTTCTCCTACTTAACAACTTTTTATCTAGCATAATATTAACAAAAAAAATAAAAGTTCTTGGTCTTCAAGTTATTGTAATTATTCTAACCGAATCTGTACCACCAAGCTGTCCAGGAGATACACCCTCAGTCAATATCACACGGTCACCCTTCTTTGCTAATCCCATCTCTTTTATAAACTTCATTACCACCTCATGCCAACTATCAGCCTTATTTTTTATCAAGAATGGATAAACTCCATAAGATAAGGCCAAAAAATTGTGTGTTCCTTCATTGCTACTAAAGGATAGAATCCAACAATCGGGCTTAAATCTGGAGATGCGACGAGGTGTACTGCCAGTGTGTGTGGGCGTCAATATAAAGCGCACGTTTAATGCACGCTTGGCCTCAATCACATTCAGGGATACAACATCCTCAACGGTCATGTTTTTATAGTCAATGCCAGTCTTAAAGTACTCCTCTAAGTAGGATGATGGTCTTACGGCTCTGCGTTGGCGTTCAATAGATGTTGCAATTCTAGCCATCATTTTTACCGTCTCTACGGGATATTTGCCAATGGCTGTTTCCTCAGACAACATCACGGCATCTGTACCATCCAAAATGGCATTTGCCACATCTGTTACTTCCGCCCGGGTTGGGCGAATGTTTTCTGTCATGGACTGCAGCATTTGCGTGGCTGTGATCACTGGACGCCCCAATATGTTTGCCTTCTGTATAAGTTTTTTCTGAACCGCAGGCACATCTGCTATAGGAATCTGCACCCCAAGATCTCCACGAGCGATCATAATCGCATCTGTCACATCCAGTATCTCCTCGATGTTTTTAACTGCCTCCGCCCGTTCAATTTTTGCCACCACATAAATAGATTTCCCTTTTTTTCTTGCAAATTCCTTAACCTTGAGGATATCATCTGCCTTTTCTACAAATGAAATGCAAAAGGCATCAATTCCCTCTTTCAATCCAAAATCAACAAAATCGAGATCTCTGTCTGTCACTGCATCTATAAATATTTTTGCCCTGGGAAGGTTTAGCCCTTTATGGGATAGTAATTGCCCACCAATAATGACTTTACACCTGACTTCATGGTCTGATGTCTCTTGAACCCTTAACTGTACAAAACCATCGTTGAGATAGATGACCCTACCTTTAGATACACTCTCTGGTAATCTCTTATAATCCACAGATATAAGTGAGGCTGTGCCAAGGGTATCTTTAGTAGTGAGGGTCACAGAGTCACCTCTTTTCAGCACAAGCGGTTCGCTCTTCAGCTTGCCAATGCGGATTTTAGGACCAGGGAGGTCAATCATAATTGTAACTACACGGCCCAACCTTGTAGCCACAGAGCGGATATGTTGTATATGCTCCTTGTGATCCTCAAGGTTTCCATGAGAAAAATTAAGCCGAGCCACACTCATGCCACTCCTAATTAGTTCTTTAAGGACGGCTCTTGAACAAGAGGCCGGCCCAATTGTACAAACGATCTTTGTTTTATGACTGGGCAACCGTAATTTTGCCCTCATTTTTTTATATCCCGTATTTATCTTTCAAAGTATTTGCGTAAAATTTCTTGATATATTCCTTAAGCATCCGTCGAGCAGAGAACCTTGGGGCATTGCTCTTTATGGATTCCTTCATAACCTTTACCCAGCCATGAGGGATGCCATCTCCTGAGACCTTGTAATAAAGGGGGATAACCTCATTTTCCAGGATTTGATAGATAGCTTCGGCGTCTGCCTGATCCCTATTTCCAGTTAGTTCTTCCCGGCCAAAAGTCCAACCGTTTTTGCCGTTATACCCCTCCACCCACCAACCATCCATTATGCTCAGATGAGGCACACCATTCAGAGCAGCCTTCATCCCGCTGGTTCCACTGGCCTCCAGTGGCGGCAGAGGATTGTTCAACCATAAGTCCACCCCATGGACTATATACTGAGCAAATTGTTCTCCATAATCCTCCACAAAAGCAATGTGGCCCCCAAACTCAGGATCACGGGCAGCATTAAATACCCTTTGAAGAATACGTTTTGCTGGGTCATCTGCAGGATGGGCCTTGCCAGCAAATATGATCTGTAAAGGCCGCCAGCGGTTATTAAGGAGTTTCTTTAACCGTTCTTGATGGTAAAAGATTAGATCCGCCCTTTTATAAGTGGCAAACCGGCGGGCAAAACCAATGGTTAATACCGAGGGATCCAGTAAAGCTCCTCCAACTAACACCCTGGTGGGGCTTACCCGGTCTTTTGCCCAACGCTGCCGTGTACGCTCACGGATGGCATTTATCAATTTCATTTTTAACCAATAGTGGGTCCTCCACAACTCCTCATCTGGAATCTCATCGATCAACTCCCAAATAGTGGAGTCATCATGATCTGCCAACCAGTTGGGACCAAGATATTTATTGAACAGGAGTTGCATCTTGGGTTCTATCCATGTAGGGACGTGTATACCGTTGGTCACATAATCAATGGGGACTTTCTCTTTCGGTAAATCCGGCCAGAGGCTATGCCACATCCGACAGGCCACTTCATGATGCCTTTTGCTAACACCATTATGGTACCCAGACATTCTAAGAGCAAAGACGGTCATATTAAAACCTGCATTGGGCTCTTTTGGGTGGATTCCCAATTGGAGAAAAGTATCGTGATCCAGTCCTAGGGCCGGCCAGTAGGAACTAAAGTATTTTTCTATCAGTTGAAATGGGAAAACGTCATGGCCAGCCAGAACCGGGGTATGGGTAGTAAAAACAGAGGTGCTCTTTACCTGATGAAGAGCTTCCTCATAACTCATCCCGCCCTGAACCCGTTCCCTAATCCCTTCCAAGAGCGCAAAAGCAGGATACCCCTCATTTAAATGGATTATAGAAGGTTTGATGCCCAGGGTATGTAGAATCTGGTAGCCGCCAATGCCAAGAACTATTTCCTGACGAAGTCTCTGTTCAGGATCACTAATATAGAGATGTTCAGATATTCTTCGGTTCCAGGGATCATTAATCTCGATATCGGTATCCATCAGGTAAAGGGGTATACGGCCCACAGCTATCTTCCATACGGCCACATATATTGGTGGCTCAATCAAGGGTACCCTGACCAGCAACTGTTTTCCTTCTTCATTTAGAACTCTGGAGATCGAGGCTGCATCCCGATCAAGGATTTCATCCATACTCTCCTGCCAGCCATCCCCACGGATTTGCTGGCGGAAATACCCTTCAGGATACATAAAGCCTACCGCCACTAAAGGCACCCTCAGATCGCTACATTCCTTGATATAATCACCGGCCAAAAACCCCAATCCACCTGCATAAAAGGGCAAAGAATGGTGTAGCCCATACTCTGCGCAAAAATAGCCAATAGAGTATTTGTCAGGATCAGCAATGTTTTCTGAAAACCAACCTTGCTTTGCCTCCATATCCTTCCTAAACTGAGAAAGTACCACATCGTATTCAC
>LJNA01000043.1 GCA_001304365.1 Syntrophobacter sp. DG_60
CAGCCCTCCTGCACGGTGAGATAAACCCTAATAAACTCGATTCAGACGACTACCAAAGACTTATGCACTTTTATAATAAAATTTTATATCGCAATTATACTGAAGTACCCTATAGAACAAAGATGAATAAAGAAGAAGTCTGGGCCTTTGCTGAGAAGATTTTATTTCGGCTAAAGGGAAAATTGGGTTAGAATATTAAGGGAAGGTAGAAACAACCTTATACCCGCGTTTTTTCAATGACTCTACAACAGGTTCTAGCTTGCACTTTTCTAAGCGGAACGAATAAACAGTTTCATCCTCCTCATTAGAGGTAATGCCCAGACTAATAATCTTTACATTATTGTTGTAAATGATGTTATAAACCTCTTCAAAAGAAGCAGGAAAATCGCCAATTACTACATCCAAACGAGAGCCTGCCGCCAGTATGCCCATCATCGCAATAAATGCCCTTAATATATCTGTAACAGTTAAAATACCTACAAGCTTCCCTTTTTCTACTACAGGCAACCCTCCAATTTTATAGTGATAGACTAACTTGGCTGCTGTCTCTATATCTGCTTCAGGGGATACAGTAACGGGGTCACTTATCATTACATCCTTCACCTTTATTTCCTCTAACATGGAGGGAATAAGTAACTGTCGTAGTTCTCCTTCCGTTACAAACCCCAAAAAACGATCGTCTTCTACCACTGGAAGATGCCTAATAGAATTGTCTTTCATCAATCGGATGGCCTTTTTAATATCGGTATCCTTCCCCACTGTAACTACATCTTTTACCATCCACTTTTCAACTCGCATATCTCTTTTTTCTCCTATTTAGCTACACATTTGATTGTAGCATGGTTTCCTATATTGTCAATACACTTACTGACTTCCTTTGTCCCAAATTGTCTTTAGTTTATTTAACTGTTGTAAAGATAACGGTTTTATAGGTGAAATCACTCTAGCTGCCCAACAAATTTGGGCCACGTGTTCTAAGCCATCCATAAGATCAAATGCATCATTTAAATTCCTGCCTAGAGTAACAGCTCCATGTCTTTCCAATATTATTGTACGAGACTTGGGTAAAAATGGCATCAAGCTCTGTGGCACTTCACTGGTTCCCGGAGTACTGTATTGAGCCATCCCTATAGGATACAGGCTCATAGTTTCTGGCAAATAAGGATAATCTAAGCGGAATCCTACTAAGGTAAGGGCTACAGTAAATGGAGGATGGGCATGGACTACAGCATTTACTTCAGGGCAATGTTGATAAATGACAATATGCATGGCCGCTTCAATGCTTGGCTGCCCGCTTCCCTCTATCACTTGCCCATATTGGTCAATAATGAGTAAATCTTCTATTTTTAGCATACCTTTATTTACCCCAGTGGGAGTTATCAAAAGGCGTTCATGTTTTAATCTAGCACTAAGATTGCCTTCGCTTCCAGCAATCAATCCTCTTTCAAACAATCTTTTGGCTGTATCAACCATTGCCTTTTTTAGTTGCTTTAATATCTCTTTATCCATTATTTGGATTTGCTCTTTGGATCGGGTTCACCAGTTAAGTGTAATTTCCCCCACACATAATAGATTCTTTGAAACACAGTAATGTTACTCAATATTGCAAGTAGTGGCAATATGTAATGTAAAATATTAAATAGGGCACCTAGTCCTAATAAAATGATACGTTCTGGCCTTTCAATCCATCCTACATCACACTTATGGGGCAAAAATATCTCTGCACGCGCCCTTACATATGAGGTAAGCAAGCTGCCTGCAATAACTACTAGAGTACAAAGAAACAGAAAAAGATTCCTGCTATGATAATAATAAAAGCAAAGGGCAAATAGAAATAACATATCTGCATATCTATCAATAACTGAGTCTAAAAAACCTCCAAAGGTAGAAACCTTCCCAGTTGTGCGAGCTATAGCCCCGTCTGCCATATCAAAAAAGCCAGCAACAAATATAAGTATGCCACTGAGGAAAAAGTGGCCAATTGCCAGGAAAATACTGGCAATACAGGTCATGATGAGTCCTAAAATGGTATAGGTATTAGGGGAGATACCTTTTGGCAAGAATTTGACAAGATATTTATCCCCTTTGCCACTTAGCCTGGCACTAAGCATGTTTAACTAATAGCATAATCTTACAAGTAAATAAAGGGTATAATCCAGGCGACGTCAAAGCATACACCTCTTTATAAAATCTTAAAAAAATTGTATTAAGACAAAATGCGGTTAAATGGGTTAAAAAAGATAATTTCAGAAAATAATCTAGGGACACTACTGGTCTCCCATCCAGCTAATCGGCGTTATCTAAGTGATTTCACAGCAGAAGACCCACAAGTAGGAGAAAGCGCTGGCTATCTGTTAATTTCCAAAAACAGGACCATTTTGCTTACAGACCCACGGTATGCAGGGAAAGCAAAAAGGGAGACCAATTGGGAAATTAAAATATACAAAAAAGATTTTTTTAAGGAAATATTGGGTTTGCTGAAAGAATTTCCAAAGCCAATAGGCTTTGAAGCCCAACACCTTACCTATAGGCTTTACCAAAGGTTAAGCGAATCTATAG
Source organism: Syntrophobacter sp. DG_60 (assembly GCA_001304365.1). The sequence continues at coordinate 2,560 of LJNA01000043.1, forward strand.
AGATAACACCTACTGAGAATATAATAGAGACACTGCGTAAGATAAAGGACAAAGAGGAGATAAAATCTATAAAAAGGGCCTTGGCTATCACTAAAAAGGTATTCATAGGATTAGAAAGGTTTTTAAAACCTGCCAAGACAGAAAAGGATATAGCTTTTTGGATAGAAGAAAAAATAAGAAGAGAATATAAAGCAGAATTGGCCTTTTCCCCTATTGTGGCATCTGGTGCTAATGCAGCCATTCCCCATGCCACCCCTTCTGGAAAGCCCATTAAAAAACATGAACCCATTATCATAGACCTTGGTGCAAAGTGGGATGGATATTGTGCGGATATGACCAGAACATTTTATTTAGGGGAAAAAGATGAAACATTTAAAAGGGTATATAATTTAGTGGCTAAGGCACAAAGTCTGGCATTTTCTAAAATCTGCGCTGGTATGATGACAAATGAGGCAGATGCCATTGCAAGGGAATTTCTTAAAAGGCAAGGCTACAAGGATGAATTTGCCCATTCTTTGGGACATGGAGTAGGACTACTGGTGCACGAAGCCCCAGGTCTAAGCCAAAAAGAACCTTTTGAAAAACTTAAGGAAAATATGATTGTTACAGTGGAGCCCGGCCTTTATTTAGAGGGCTGGGGTGGAATAAGATTAGAAGATATGGTCTTGATAAAGAAAAAAAAGAGCATTGTCTTATGAGGGTATTTGTTACTGGCAGTACAGGCTTTGTGGGAAATTATGTAGTAGAGGCCCTTTTGGAACAGGGTCATGGTGTGAAATGCTTAGTAAGGCCTGGCTCAGAGGAGAGGCTGCGTGCTACCCCTAAGGTAGAGGTTGTTTACGGGGATATATTAGAGAGAGAATTAGAAGACAAGATGAGGGGTTGTGATGCGGTTATCCATCTTGTAGGCATTATTAGGGAATTGCCTAAAGAAGGTATTACCTTTAGGGCATTGCATTATGAGACTACGGTAAATGCAATAGAGGCAGCTAAGTCGGCCTCTATAAAAAGATTCATTCATATGAGTGCATTGGGGGCAAGCTTAGAAGGAAAGACTGCCTATTTTCGGACAAAGGCCCAGGCAGAGGCGGCTGTTCGGGAAAGTGGTTTGACCTACACTATTTTTAAACCATCGGTAATTTATGGCCCATACGACCACTTTACTACTATGCTTGCAAAGCTAATTAGGTGGTCTCCGGCAGTTTTTGTTATTGGTTCTGGCCTTTACAGACTTCAACCTGTACATGTGAAAACAGTTGCCAAAGGATTTGCCCTATCGTTGAGCTTACCTAATACCCAAAACCAAACATATGAGGTTGGGGGGCCAGAGCCTCTTGAATATAATAAAATTTTAGATATTATTGCAAAGGCATTAGGAAAAAAGTTTTTATGGAAGATACATATGCCAGTAAGTCTAATAATGTTTATAAGTAGTATTTTCCAGGGCATTTCCTTTTATCCTTTAACCACTGATATGATTACTATGCTTTTGGAAGAGAGCGTAATTTTAGATGATAACTTTTATAAAGCATTCCCTATAAAACCCATCAAATTTGAAGAAGGAGTGGATTATCTAAAATGATTGTTCATGAAACAAACTTTTCAGATTTAGGAATAGTGCATAGGGGAAAGGTTAGGGATATATACGATTTTGGAAAATACCTTCTCCTAGTAACTACAGATAGGGTATCCGCCTTTGATGCGGTCATGCCCGATCCCATTCCTGATAAGGGGTTCATTCTAAATCAGATTTCTCTATATTGGTTTAAAGAGGAAAAGGTCATCCCACATCATATAGTTACTGCTGAAGTAAGTGAATTTCCCTCTGTTTGTCAAAAATATGCAGAAATACTAGAAGGAAGAAGTGCATTGGTTAAAAGGGCAAGGCCATTGCCTATAGAGTGTATTGTTAGGGGTTATCTCACAGGCTCTGCACTGGGAGAATATAAAAAGACAGGGAGGGTGTGCGACTACCAGCTGCCACCTGGTCTGGTAGAGGCAGATGCCTTACCTGAACCATTATTTACACCTTCCACCAAGGCAAAGCAGGGTCATGACATAAACATTAGCTATGAAAAGATGGCAGAAATTTTAAAAGACCGGCAGCTTTCTGAAAAGATTAGGGATGCAAGCCTTACCATTTATAAAGAAGCAGCAAAAATTGCTCTAAAAAAGGACATTATTATTGCTGATACAAAATTTGAATTTGGTATAGCTGATGGGGAGCTCATTTTGATAGATGAATTGATTACACCTGATTCCTCACGTTTTTGGCCTTTAGAGAGCTATACTCCTGGTGGTCCCCAAGATAGCTTAGATAAACAATATCTACGTAATTACCTTATATCAACAGGATGGGACAAGAATCCACCTGCCCCGAAGTTACCAAAGGATATAATTATTAATACCAGAAAAAAATACTTTGAAGTAATGAATAGGCTCTTAAAAAGGGATTAAGGATAAGCAGTTAAATCGTATAATCGTTAAATCAAAAATCGGTTAAATCGGTTTTACTATTTGACGAAACAACCAATTAACTAATTAACTAATTAACTATTTGACTAATTAACTTATCTAATCTGCTAATGTAGTTAAATCGCCTGGATCCATCCCAAGTTCTCTTGCCTTAAGTACCCTTCGCATGATCTTTCCACTCTTTGTCTTGGGCAAATTATTCACAAACTCAATGGTCTTTAGGATCACCACAGGGCCCAAATGCCTTCTTACCTCTTCCCTCAACTCCCTATCTAACGTATCGTTAGGTGTTTGCCTTTTTTTCAAAATTACAAATGCTTTGGCTACTTGTCCTTTTACTGGGTCAGGTATACCCACGCATGCAGCCTCTGCTACAGCAGGATGGGCCACTAGGGCACTTTCTACCTCTGCTGTACTTACCCGGTGACCAGCGATGTTGATTACATCATCTGCCCTTCCTTGAATCCAAAAATAATCATCTTCATCCCTTCTGGCAACATCCCCTGTAATGTAAACACCACCAGGAATAACCTCGTAGTATTCCTTTTTATATCCTTTTGGATCACCCCAAAGGGTACGCAGCATGGCAGGCCAGGGATTTTTTATTACCAAAAAGCCACCCTTGCCCACAGGCACTGAATTCCCGTCCCTATCCACTACATCTACATGAACTCCAGGAAATGGTCTGGCAGCAGAACCGGGTTTGAGTAAACTCACTGGCACTGGGGTAATCATAAACATCCCTGTCTCCGTTTGCCACCAAGTATCCATAATGGGGCACTGCTCTCTTCCTACATTTTCATAATACCACATCCAAACCTCTGGATTTATAGGCTCTCCTACAGTGCCTAGCAGGCGCAGGGTTTTTAGGCTATGTCGTCTGGGCAGTTCAAAGCCAAAACGCATAAGCATCCTAATGGTAGTTGGGGCAGTATAAAGGATGTTTATGCCAAATTTATCAATGATCTCCCACAACCTATCCGGCTTTGGCCAAAGGGAATGCCCTTCATACATCACTGTGGTCCCTCCACAGATAAGAGGTGCATAAATCATGTAACTGTGCCCAGTGACCCAGCCAACATTTGCTGCACACCAATAGATATCTGTCTCTTTGATATCAAATACCCATTTTAAGGTCTTATAGATGCCTACCATATAGCCACCATGCACATGCAATACCCCTTTGGGCTTCCCGGTTGCGCCTGAGGTATAAAGGATATAAAGCGGATGCTCTGCATCTACTACCTCTGTCTCACACTCATCAGATGCACCCTCCATCAAATCATGCCACCAAAGATAACGTCCATCAGTCATATCAATAGGCTGACCGATTCGTTGAACAACTATTACATGCTCTATGGTGGGGCAATCAACCATGGCCTCATCCACTATCTCTTTAAGATTGATAATCTTTCCATTGCGATACACCCCATCTGCTGTAATAATTATCTTTGCTTTAGCATCGTTTACCCGCTCTCTTAAGGCGTGGGCACTAAAACCTGCATAAACCAAGGTATGTATTGCCCCAACTTTAGCGCATCCCAACATAGCAATTACTGTCTCAAGGATATTGGGTGTATAGATAGCTACCCTGTCACCTTTGTTAATACCCAACGACTTTAACACATTGGCAAATCTATTTACTAGCCGATAGAGTTCATAGTAAGTGAGCTTTCTATATTCATCTTGGGGTTCTCCTTGCCAGATAATGGCCACCTTGTTTTTTCTAAAGGTTTTGATGTGCCTATCTAGTGCATTATGGATAATATTGCACTTTGCCCCTATAAACCACTGATAAAATGGGGCATTGCTTTCATCTAACACCTTGTCCCACTTCTTAAACCACTCTAATTCTTCGGCTGCCTTTTCCCAAAAACTAACGAAATTTCTTTCCCCCTCCTCCAATGCCTCTTGATATTCCTTGGGGCTTACATTTGCCTCCACTGCTAGCTCAGGCAATGGCCTAAAAATACGCTGTTCTTCCATTAGGGCTTCAGTAGTGCCTCTTAAGGGCTTTTGAGCTCCATTGCTCATCTTTTTTGCCTCCTTCTCTATGCTTTCATAATTTAATAATTTCTTTTCAAAAACAAATGGCCTCTAAAAGTATAAATACTAAAGGCCTAATATATTCTTTAATTGCCTTAAACGGCGGCGGCTAACAGGGATCTCCATCTTGTGTTTCCCCTTTGTCCTTAAGTAACAGCTTTTGCCAGGTATGGTAGCGATTTCTATAACCTGATTCAGATTGACTAAGTATTTCCGATGGACACGAAAGAAACTACTATCTTTAAACCTTTCTTCCAATTTTTTTAAGCTATATGAAGTAAAAATCTTCTCACCGGCTGTATAGATATAGGTATAATCTCCCCATGCTTCGGCAAAGATAATCTCTGAAAATGGGATTAGTACGTGTTTACTACCTTTCTCTATGGGAAGCTTTTGAAAAGGAAGAGGCCTGGCTTGGCGCCAAGACCTCTCTATGGCCTCAAATAGTTCAACCTCGTTAAAGGCATTTGAGGGAATGGAAATAATGGTGGTGGCATTTTTGTGTTTAACAGTATATGATGCTACTTTCAAACGCTTAGCCTTCTCAATGGCCTTAGTCAATTTTGCTTCATCTATAGGTTTTAGAATAAAATCAATTGTCTCCAATTCAAAGGTCTCAGGGGCAATTTTCTCCTTATCTGCTAAGGCAATTATCATAGGGGGGGCATCCATTTTCTTTAACTCCCCTATTAAAGGATTTAGGCCCTCGTCTTGAAAATCCATATACAGCAACAATAAATCATAGGGGAAAAAACGGATAAGTTGCAGTGCCTCTTTAATAGATGGGGTTTCACCTACTACCTCAATTTGATTAATTTTTTTCAGAATTTCTCTTATTCTTATGCGCTGGTTAAAGTCTGGTTCTATAATAAGAGTCTTAAAGATCATACTTAAATGTAAAGGGATTTGACGAAATTGTCAAAATATTAGATAGTAGATTTAAAATGAGTAACCCAAAGGCAAAATATGTGTGCCAAAGGTGTGGTTATCAGTCAGCTAAGTGGTTGGGAAGGTGTCCGGAATGTGGTGAGTGGAATAGCATTGTGGAAGAAATAGTAACTCCGAAGTTACATAAGTGGAGTTTTCCTGAAAGGCCTCCTGTTCCCATTGATGCCATTGAAACAAGAGATTCTCCCCGTTTTAAAACAGGGCTTTCTGAACTGGATCGCATACTGGGTGGGGGCGTTGTGCCTGGTTCTGCTATCTTAATAGGTGGTGCACCTGGCATTGGAAAATCTACCTTAATGCTTCAAACCTTATATTATTTGAGTAGGCAAAAGACGCCTACGTTGTATATCTCTGGTGAGGAATCCTCTGAGCAAATAAAACTAAGGGCAGATAGACTTGGCATTGGCTCACCTTATCTTTATGTTTTTGCAGAAAATGCCTTAGGGGCCATTTTAGAGGCTATAGATAAAATAAAGGCCAAAGTGGCTGTAATTGATTCTATTCAAACTATGTTTACAGAAGATCTTTCCTCTGCCCCAGGCAGTGTTTCTCAAGTGCGAGAAACGGCAGCAGAGCTAGTACGTTTAGCAAAGAGAATAAATCTTGCTATATTTATTGTTGGTCACCTAACCAAAGAAGGGGCCATTGCTGGCCCAAGGTTATTAGAGCATATAGTAGACACAGTGCTTTACTTTGAAGGTGAAAAGGGTCATAGCTACCGTATTTTACGTGCAATAAAGAATCGTTTTGGTTCCACTAATGAGATAGGGGTATTTGAAATGCGAGAAAGTGGACTGACGGAGGTAGATAATCCCTCAGAGATCTTTTTGGCAGAAAGGCCAATCAATATGCCTGGTTCAGTGGTAATAGCTACCTTAGAGGGAACACGCCCTATTTTAGTAGAACTCCAGGCCTTGGTAACGCCTAGTCCACTTCCTCAACCACGCCGCACCAGCATTGGCATAGACCCATACCGCTTATCGCTTTTGGTAGCTATATTGGAAAAGAAGGTAGGGCTTAATTTGGGGCAGCAGGATATATTCTTTAATGCGGCTGGGGGGATAAGAGTAGATGAACCAGGTGCCGATTTAGGAGTTGTAGCAGCTATTGCATCTAGCCTTTTAAACAAGGCCATTTCGTCCGGGTGGGTGCTATTAGGCGAAGTGGGACTAACAGGGGAAATAAGGGGCATTACCCAGCCAGAAATCAGACTAATTGAAGCTAAAAAGTTGGGTTTTACTAAAGCAATCTTACCAAAACACAATATAAAGCATATTAAACATAGGAATCTAGAAATTGCAGGAGTAGAAAGGGTAGAAGAGGCCTTCCAATATTTGTTTTAAAATGCCCGTTTAGGGGCTTTTGATACCTAAGTTACGTTCAATGGCCCTTTCTATAAAATCAGAAGCTTCCTGGTCTCCAAACATACCTACCCTAATCCCAACTCGTGTTATACCAGAAGGCCTTCTTTTTAATTTAATCACCACTTTGGTGCCATCTGCTCGGAGCGCCTTGACTTTGGCATCTAACTGATCCTTTTCACTTTCTTCTATTGCCATCTCCAAATCCTTTAATGCCATGTTTGTTGCTTGCCAAACCTGTTCATAGGGTTTGGTATAGTTTACCTCCAGTTCACCTTCAATAAAGCGATAACCAGTCACACCTGCACCAGCACCTGCACCTGCACCTATAAGTGCTGCACACCCCGTTAAAGACAATAGAAAGAGTACAGCTATTAATTTTACATATTTCATCTCTTTTACCTCCTCTCTGAATTAAGGATTAACCTAACAAATTTTCTATTGGCAGTCAATATTTCAGTATTGTTTTATATATATCCCAAAGCGGCTAGTTCCCCAATCAACTTACGAGGCTTTCTGTAAGCTCCTCTTGCATACAAATATTGACAAACAAAAAAACCTTTGCTAGATTTGAAAAGGTGGGGCTGTAGCTCAGTTGGGAGAGCGCTTGAATGGCATTCAAGAGGTCAGGGGTTCAACTCCCCTCAGCTCCACCAGCAATAATCAGCATTTTTGA